>JANOJK010001180.1:0-4520 GCA_031408165.1 Acidobacteriota bacterium
CAGATCCACGCGGCAGATCGGCGCGTCCCTGCTGAGATCGTGCCGCCCGAAAACGACGCACCGCCGCAGGTCGCGGTCGAACGCGTAGGCGTCGCCGGTGCCGTCCTTCGCGAAGTACTTCGACGCCAGCGCGCCCGGAAGCTCGGCGATTTGCTTTGCCGTGAACACGGCGCGGCGCGCCTCCGCCAGGGCTTCCTCGTCGACGTCTGTCGCGTACACCTTCAGGCGGGCGCGGACGGCGTCGTAGCCGAGCGCCTCGGCGAGCAGCATCACAATGGAATACGGCTCCTGGCCGGACGCGCAGCCGGCGCTCCAGACGCGAACCGGCTCGCTCGGATCGCGTGACGCGAGGAACGCCGGCAGGACGTCGTCCCGCAGGGCGTCCCACGCGTCGGCGTCCCGGAAGAACGCCGTTACGTTGATGAGGATGGTACTGAACAGCGCCTCGAATTCCTGCGGATGGCTGTCGAGGAAGCCCCGGTAGGCTGCGAAACCCCGGACGCCGACGGTCTGCATGCGCTTGATGATGCGCCGCGCGAGCGTGGTGCGTTTGTAGGAGGTGAAGTCGAAGCCGCGCGACAGGCGGAGATGCTCCAGCAGCGCTTCGAGCCCTGCCAGATTCTGCTCGTCGTCGCTTGTCGTGCGCATGGCTGGAGGCAGGGGACGAGTCTACAGAAGAATCTGCATGTTCTCCAATTGCTCCTCCCACCCCCCGGACGGGCTACAATGAACTTCCCCATTCGCAATCAGCAGCCGGAAGGGACCCCGTGTCAGTAAATTCCCTCGAATTACAACTCGCGACAGCCTTGCAGCGTTTCAATACTCTTCAGCGGCGCGCCACCGTGGATGGTGGAGACTCGGCGAGCCTTGCCAGCCGGGCTTTGCATGAGCTGGAGAGCGCCCTCGAGGAAGTCCGCGTCGCGCAGGAACAGCTCATCGAGAATCGCGGGAGGATGGAGCAGCTCCAGTCGGAACTGTCTCAGCAGTATCAGAAGTACTGTGAGCTCTTCGACGAGATGCCTCAGCCGTACCTCGTCACGCGCCCGGACACCGTCATCACAGAAGCGAATCAGGCCGCAGGGGAATTGTTGAACGTCAGCCAGCGGTTTCTGATCGGTAAGGCGCTGAGCGTGTTCGTCTGCGAGAATCGGAACCGTTTCCTGGAGGAATCGGCGCGCGCCGGCGCCGGGACGTTGATGAATTTGCCCGTCCGTATACGGCCCCGCGAACGCGCCCCCATCGACGTGACGGCGACGGTCCGTCCGGG
The DNA here is from genome assembly GCA_031408165.1 of Acidobacteriota bacterium. Lineage (GTDB taxonomy): Bacteria > Acidobacteriota > Vicinamibacteria > Vicinamibacterales > 2-12-FULL-66-21 > JAICSD01. Next base: position 1,268 of record JANOJK010001180.1, read on the forward strand.
CCACCAATCGCTACGCTGGATCCTGAGTCCACTGGTGACGACACCGGCCGGCGCGGCTGATCCGGTATTGTGATGAGCCCATCCGCATCAGAACAGCTTGCCGCCCAGCGGTACGTCCGAGTCGGGCGCCACCAGCACGACCGCGCCGTCGGCGTCCGGCACCCCCAGCGTCAGCACCTCAGACAGGAAGGGCCCGATCTGGCGGGGCGGGAAGTTGACCACCCCCAGCACAAGGCGTCCTTCGAGCTCCTCCAGCCGGTAACGGGCCGTGAGTTGCGCGGACGACTTCCTGATCCCGATTGCGGAACCGAAATCGATCTGCAGCTTGTAGGCGGGCTTGCGCGCGTCCGGGAAGGCCTCCGCGCGGACGATCCGTCCCACGCGAATGTCGACCCGCTCGAAATCGGCGAATGTGATCATGGCGACGGAATCATACCGGGTACATCGCTTGCGTTCACTCGACGCTGCGGCTGCTGATGGAGGGTGCGTGATGAAGCGGACGTTTGCCCTGGGGATGGCGGCGGGGATCGGGACGGCGCTGATGGCGACGCGGCTGTCGCGCGCGAGGCTCGGGATCTCGTTCGAGAATCGCGTGGTCGTCGTGACCGGCGGCTCCCGCGGCCTCGGGCTCGTCATGGCGCGGATGTTCGTGGACGAGGGCGCCCGCGTCGTCCTGCTCGCCCGCGATCTGGGCGAACTGGACCGCGCGAAGGCCGACCTCGAGGCCAGGGGGGGCGGCGAGGTCCTGACGCTGCGTTGCGACGTGCGCCGCCGCGGTGAGGTGGTCGCCGCCGTGGAGGCGATCCTGGATCGCTGGCGCGCGATCGACGTCCTCATCAACAACGCCGGCGTCATCCAGGTCGGTCCGCTCGACCACATGACGCATGAGGATTTCGAGAACGCGATGGCGACGCACTTCTGGGGGCCGCTGCACCTGATTCTGGAGATCGCCCCCGTCATGCGCCACCGCCGGTTCGGGCGCATCGTCAACATCTCGTCCATCGGCGGCAGGATCGCCGTCCCCCACCTGGCCCCGTACTGCGCCAGCAAGTTCGCGCTGACCGGCCTCTCGGACGCCGTGCGGGCGGAGCTGGATCCTTACGGCATCCGCGTGACGACCGTGGCGCCCGGGCTGATGCGGACCGGATCGCCAGTCAACGCGCAGTTCAAGGGGCAGCACGAGACGGAATACGCCTGGTTCAAGGTGGCGAGCTCGATTCCCGGCCTCACGATTGCCGCCGAGCGCGCCGCGCGGAAGATCGTCGAGGCGTGCCGCTTCGGGGACCCCGCACTGACCATCACGGCGAACGCGAAGATCGCGGTCATGGCGAACGTGACGCTGCCGGCGACAGTGGCGCGCGCGATGATGCTGGTGACGCGGCTGTTGCCGGCCCCCGCGGGCGGGGCCGGCAACACGCCGACGAAGGGGCGGGAGAACGAAGGGCAGACGCGGTGGACGCCGTCGATCGTCACGGCGCTCACGGACCGGGCTGCCGCGGCGAACAACGAAGCGTAGCGCTGCGCCCGGGTTTCAGTCCAGGGCCTGGCCGGTCGTCCTCGACATTTCACCGGCCTCCACCAGCTGCTTGAAGCGGCGGAGGTCGTCGCGGATCTCTGTTTCGGCATCCGCCCCGAACAGTCTCGCAATCGCCGCTCCCACCTTGCCGCCCGGCGGGCTGTACTGCAGGTGCACGGTCACGCGCGTCATGCGTCCGTCGGCCGTCCGGTCGAAGTTGACGGAGCCGGCGCTGACGACGTCGGCGCCTTCGAGCGAGCGCCAGGCGATCAGCTTGTTGGGAATCTCATTGAAGATTTCGGCGTTCCATTCGAAGGTCGTCCCGGCCGGCCCGTTCGCCTGCCAGTGGGAAATCGTGTCAGTCACCTTCTCGACCGACGTGAGGTGCCGCATGAACTGCGGGAGGTTCTCGAGGTTGCGCCAGAACCGGTACAGCAGTTCGATCGGCCGGTTGATCGTGACGCTCTCGAGGACGTTGACGCCGCGCGCCCCGCGGAGCGCGGCGCGCGTGTCGTCGGCCGTGTCCGCCGTATTGATGCCCATCGCCTCATACACGTCGCAGTGCGCGGTGGCGCCGCGCCGCAGCAGCAGCGCGCCGACGCCCGCGTAGAGCCAGCCGTTCGATTTCACCCGCGAGAGGCCGTACGCCGCCAGGCCCGCCCCTGCGGCCATCGACGTCCAGCGCTCGATGTTGCTCAGATTCCGATTCGAACGCACCCGCGCCTCGCGCGCGTCTTCGGGGAACTCCAGTTCCATGTTCATGTCAGTCTCAGCTCCTGCACTTCGCATTTGGCACTTCACCCCATACTTGCTTGGCACGTCCCACTTTTAACGCCGGACACTCCCGATGTCCGCCGTCCACGACGGCGCGTCGCTCGCCGGGAACGATTCCTCGGACGCGTCGTGGACGATGTCCTTCGCGCGCCAGCCGCGGCTGGTGACGGTGCAGTCGATCCAGTGGCGCGCCATCCGGAAGTCGTGGCGGCCCATGGCGGCGCGCACGGCGAGCACCGCGCCGAGCGTCGCGAGCAGGCCCCCGCCGAAGCCGCCGCGCCGCGCGCCGACCATCGTCAAAGCGCTGCCCCATGCGGCCGTCATCCAGCGCTCGGGGTCGTAGGTCTGCAGCGCCGGACCGGGGCGATCCCAGACGCTCGGCTGGCTGCGCGCGTTCATCAGGTTCAGGTTTTCTGAAAGCTCAGTCATATATCTATCCAAAAATCCTCTTCTGCCCGACGGGCTGCACAAGCCATACCGCCGATGCGGCAGGGACCGGCGGCACCCCACAATGGGCCGCAGGCGAATATTCCTCGCCGCGTTCCCCGTCGCGGGTGCAGCCAATGGCATGGCTGAGCCGGCGTAGCCGCGCCGGTTCGATGTCCTGATTCGCAACGGAGAGCAGGAGAAATATCAAGAACTCTTGAGCTCCTGGCCCGCTGTTCGGAGAGGTAATGCCTTGACTTCGCAAGGCGTCGTTATTAAGCTGTCTATCCGGATATACGGATGGACAAAAACAGACGAGGCGACCTGGACGAAGCGGAGCGTTGGGGCGCTGCGTGTGGAGCGAACCATGGCTTCCGGGGAACGCGCCCTGAAACGCCGATAGCTGCGAGGGGTGATATTCCCCCGGACAAGAGATGACGCACCCGGCCATCTTCGATGACCTGACGGCGCTGTCGGATGCGACGCGAAGCCGCATGCTCCTCATCCTGGAGCGCCAGGAGCTGACGGTGACCGAGT
>JANOJK010001203.1:0-3061 GCA_031408165.1 Acidobacteriota bacterium
GCGCGCTCGGCCGCCGTCAGCGGCCCGATGGGTGACTCGATCGTCTGGATCAGGATCATCGCGTGCCCGGGATTGTGACACGAAGTATTGCGCAACCATTCGCGGCGGCCCCCCGTCCAAAACCCCGACCGTCCAGGCTGTGAACCGACGGCCCGCAAGACCGATCCGAGGTGAGGTTCGGACACCGGCCGCGATCGCGCTTCTGAGGTCGAAGACGAAGTCGACGATGAGTTCGACTGGCACGTCGAGATGCGGACGCGCGAGCCGATCGCGCGGGGAATGTATCCTGCCACGACGCCTGCCGCGATCCCGGCAGGCAGGGGGATGACGATATGCGCCGAACGGAATACTGGTCGGAGCTCGTGCAGGATGTGACCTTCGCGGGCCGTCACTTCGCGGCACAACCCGGGTTCACCGCCGTGGCGCTGCTCACACTGGCCATAGGCATCGGCGCCACGTCCGCCATCTTCAGCGCGGTCCACGCCGTCGTGCTCCAGCCGCTCCCCTTTCCGGCGCCCGAACGGCTCGTCAACGTCTATGAGGACTACCGCGGGCGCCCTGGCGGTGTGTCCGCCGGCAACTTCACCGACGTCCGCGCGGCGGCGACTTCGTTCGACGCGCTCGCCGCAGCCCAGTACTCCAGTTTCAATCTCACGCGTGAGGACACTGCGGAGCGCGTGACCGGGGCGCGGGTGACCGCGAGCTTCTTCGATGTCTTCGGCGTGCGGCCGGCACTGGGACGCCCCTTCACGCCCGCCGAGGACGAGCCGGGCAAGGAGCAGGTCGTGGTGCTCAGCCACCGTCTGTGGGCGCGGCGCTTCGGCTCGGATCCCTCGATTGCGGGCCGCGACATCCGCCTCGGCGGTCAGGCCTACCAGGTCCTCGGTGTCATGCCTGCCTCCTTCGATCTCACCGCTGACAGCGAAGAGCTCTGGGTCCCGATCGCCTTCACGGCGGCGCGGAAAGCCATGCACGACGAGCACTACCTGACGGTCGTCGGGCGGCTCAGGGTGGGGGTGTCGAAAGCGCAGGCGCTCGGCGAGCTCGCGCGGATCGCGCCGGGCATCACGGCCCGGTTTCCAAAGGACGCGCAAGGCCTCGGCTTCCAGGTCGTCGCGATGACCGACGACCTGATCGGGGATTACCGGTCGCGCCTCTTCGTCCTGCTTGGCGCGGTCGGATTCGTGCTGCTGATAGCCTGCGGCAACCTCGCGAACCTGCTGCTCGCCCGCGCCGCCGCCCGATCGGGAGAGCTGGCCATCCGCGCCGCCCTCGGCGCGGGCCGGGCCCGTATCGTGCGTCAGCTCCTGACGGAGTGCCTGCTGCTCGCCCTGTCGGCGTCGCTGCTCGGGCTGGCGCTCGCGCAGTCCGCCATCCGCGCCCTCGTCGCCATGAGCCCTCCGGGTGTCCCCCGCCTCGACCAGGCGGGTCTCGACGGCGTCGTGGTGCTCTTCACGATCGCGGTGGCGTGTCTCTGCGCGCTCACCTTCGGGCTGGCGCCGGCGCTGCGGGCGGTCGGGACCGATCTCCAGGCCGGCCTGCGCGGCGCCGGACGGAGCGCGGGCGCGGGTGGCGTTCGCGACCGCCTGCGTACGGCCCTCATCGTCGGCGAACTGGCGCTCGCCCTGCTCCTGCTGTCGGGTGCGTCGCTGCTGATCCGGAGCGCAATCGCCTTGCAGGGCGTCCCCCCGGGCTTCAATCCCGATGGCGTGCTCAGCGCGCGGCTCTCGCTGCCCGCCGAACAGTACGGCACGCCCCAGCGCGCGCAGCAGGCCTTCGAAGCGATCGTCGAACAGGCGCGCGCGATTCCAGGCGTGCGGGCCGCGGGAATCTCCTCGCAGGTGCCGCGCGGACGGGGCGGCAACGGGAACGGGCTGGTCCCTGAGGGCAGGAAACTCGACGCGGCCAGTTCGATCGGCAGCCGCCTGCGCATGGTGACGCCCGGCTACATCGAAGCGATGGGCATCCCGATCACGCGCGGCCGTGCGCTGACCGACCAGGACCGGCGCGGCGCGCTCAAGGTGATGGTGATCAGCGAAGCGCTCGCGCGGGCGGCGTGGCCGGGCGGGGATCCGATCGGGCGGCGGATCGCCTGTTGCGAAGCAGCTCCGGACGGGGGCGCCGACTATAAGACCGTGGTGGGCGTCGCGGGAGATGTCCGGTCGAACGCCCCCGGCGACGCGCCGACGCCGGAGTTCTATCTGCCGATCGCCCAGCTGCCGCCCGAGGCCTGGGCATGGACGCAGCGGACGATGTACGTGGTCGTGAGAACGACCGCCGATCCCTCCTCCGCGGGCGAGCCCCTGCGCGACATCGTCCGGCGCGTCGTGCCGGGCGTTCCGCTGTTCGACGTGCGGACCATGGAGCAGCGGCTGGGCGCGTCGCTTTCGACGGCGCGGTTCAACATGCTGCTGCTGACGCTGCTCGGCGGCATCGGGCTGCTGCTGGCCGCGATCGGGGTCTACGGCGTGATCGGGTACTTCGTGTCGCGGCGCACGCAGGAGATCGGGATCCGCATGGCGCTCGGGGCGACGCGCGCGGATGTCGTCCGTCTGGTCGTCCGGCAGGCGGCGGGTCCGCTCGGCGCGGGACTGGTGACGGGTGTGCTCGCGTCGCTCGCGCTGACCGGCGTGCTGCAGGCCGAGTTGTTCGGCGTCAGTGCCCGCGATCCGTGGACGCTGGCCGGCGTCGCCCTGCTGCTGGCCGTGGTGGGGTTGATCGCGAGCCTGGTTCCGGCGCGACGCGCGGCGTCGATCGATCCGACCACCGCGCTTCGTTCTTCTTGATGCAGCCGCGCCAGGCGGTCCTCCCGCAAGCCCATGGGTCGGTTGGCCCGCGGCGAGGACGGTGTTCCAGACGTCGCGGCGTCCGGACGGCTTGCCTGACGTGCGCAATCAACGCCGGCTCCAACGGCCCCCTCAAGGGCGAAACGCTCGGCGCAGCCTCTAGAAGGCATCTCATAAACTGCCTCGCGAACGAGCGATAGCGAGTGAGCCACGCGAACGGCCCGCCTTCGCGGCGAAGCGGCGCGCGAGAGAGCGTGTTGGGGAGTCCGAGGGGC
>JANOJK010001209.1:0-8889 GCA_031408165.1 Acidobacteriota bacterium
CAGGTGTCCGACAGCGGCGTCATCGCGAACGACGCCTCCGGCGCGTCGGCGCAGGTGACGGGGCTCGTCCGGCTCGCGTCGAACGGGCCGCGCGCGCACCGCGTGACGGTCTCGGCCGGCGCATTCAAGCCGCGCGACATCGTCACCGCGGCGGTGGACGACGAGGTGCGCGACGCGACCCGGCGCAATCACACCGCGACCCACCTCCTCCACGCGGCACTGCGGCAGGTGCTCGGCACGCACGTGAAGCAGGCTGGCTCGCTCGTGGCGCCCGATCGCCTGCGCTTCGACTTCCAGCACTTCGCCGCAATTCCACGTGAGGCGCTCGATCGCATCGAGCGGATCGTCAACGAGCAGGTGCACCGCAACACCCCCGTTCACACCGACGTCAAGTCGACCGAGGAAGCGATGGCCTCCGGCGCGATGGCGCTCTTCGGCGAGAAGTATGGCGATCGCGTGCGCGTGGTGTCGGTGCCCGGCTTCAGCCTCGAGCTGTGCGGCGGCACCCACGTTCGCGCGACGGGCGACATCGGGTTCTTCCTCATCACGCAGGAGAGCGGCGTGGCGGCAGGCGTGCGGCGGATCGAGGCGCTGACGGGCGCCGGCGCCGTCGCGTGGTCCCAGCAGCAGCGCGCGGCGCTCGATCGCCTCGTCAGCGCGCTGAACACGACCCCGGATCAGGGTCTGGAGATCGTGCAGCGCCTCCAGGCAGACGCCAAGCGCCTGGCGCGCGAACTCGACGCGCTGAAGATGAAGGCGGCGCTCGGGGCGGGCAGCCGCGACAGCAGCGGCGGCGCCGGAGACGAGCCGCGCGAGGTCAAGGGCGTGAAGGTGGTCGCGCGCCGCGTGACCGGCCTCGAGAAAGCCGCCCTGCGCGGGTTGTCCGATTCGCTCCGCGACCGCCTCGGCAGCGGCATCGTCGTCATCGCGTCTGAACACGACGGGAAGGTCGCGCTGGTGGTCTCAGTGACGAAGGATCTGACCTCACGCGTCCAGGCGGGGCGCATCGTGAAGGAGATCGCTCCTATCGTCGGCGGCAGCGGCGGCGGTCGGCCGGACTTTGCGGAAGCCGGCGGCAAAGACCCGTCCAGGATCGACGAGCTCATCTCCAGGGCCCCTGATCTCATCGGCGCGCTGCTCTGAGACCAGGATCACAAGAACCTTCGGGTTCTTGGTGGCCTTTGTCGTTTGCTGTCGCGACGATCTCACACGGAGTTCTCAAAGCAGCCGACGGCGCAGCGTTCATGAGATCGTCGTGGGCAGTCACGGTACGAGTGTTGAAGAACGACGCCCTATGTGTTGTTCCTTAGTGCCTTGGTGACTTTGTGTCTTCGTGATGGCCGGCGTGGCGTCGTCCAACGTGAGCGTCGTGTCGACCGTCTGCCCGTAAGCCGGGGGAGTCTCCCGCGTCTGCCACCCCAACAGTTTTTGTAATCCCACCTACGGAATCGTCGCGACCGGGACGATAAATCCTTGTAAGTCGTTGTACCAGAGCGGCCGAGGCTTTGCCTTGTGCAGAGGTGCCAGCCATTGCTAAACTGCTGAGCTCATCAAGATTCTATGGGTCGAATTGCCGTGCTCGCCACGCTACTGTGCGCGCTGACGCCATCCCTGGCGCAGGCGCAGCTGTACTCGTGGCGGGACGCGACGGGCCGCTTGATCATCTCCGACACGCCGAAAGATCCTGCCGCCAAAACCTACTCCGTCGCATACATCGGCACGGCTTTTGGCGTCACGAAGCCGGCCGTGAGCCGCAAGGCGGCCGAATACGACGCGCTCATCGCGGAGCACGCCGCCGAGCACGCCCTGAGCCCTGACTTCGTGCGCGCGGTGATCCAGGCGGAATCGGCGTTCAACCCGCGCGCGCGCTCCGTGAAGGGGGCGATGGGGCTGATGCAGCTGATGCCGGCCACCGCCGCGGTCTACCGGGTCACGAACGCCTACGATCCGGTGCAGAACATCCGGGCGGGCGTGGCGTACCTGAAGAGCCTCATGACCCGGTTCAACGACGACGTGTCGCTGGCGCTGGCGGCGTATAACGCCGGGCCCGGCGCGGTCGAGAAATACGGGCGCACCGTACCGCCCTACAAGGAAACCCGCAACTACGTGGCTCGGATCCGCAGCAACAGCGGTCCGGGCACGACGATGTCGCCCACTCGGCTCTTCCGATCGGTCCAGATCGTAGACGGACACGAGAAAGTCCGCTACACGAACAAGCCCGTCGCCGGCGCCACGGTCGTCCCGGCCGGTCCCAAGTAGCGCCGCGGCGTGGCCGCAATAAACCCTTTCACCGCACGGCCGTCCTATGCTATATCCGTTACGGATGTATGCGTAAGCCCCCGCCGGACCCCTGCGACTTCCTGCCGCTGACCCCGGCGATTGCCCACATCCTGCTGGCGCTGGCGGACCAGGATCGGCATGGCTACGCCATCATGCAGGAGGTGGAGCGCATCACCGGCGGCGCGGCCCGCATGGGCCCGGGGACGCTCTACGGCACCATCAAGCGGATGATGACCGCGGGGCTGATCGAGGAGGCGGACGAACGGCCCGACCCGGATCTGGACGACGAGCGCCGCCGCTACTATCGATCGACGACACTCGGCCGCGGGGTGCTCGAGGCGGAGACGCGGCGGATGGCCGGGCTCGTCAGCGCGGCACGCGCAAAACGGGTGCGCGCGCGATGATCGCCCGGGCTTTCGAGCGGCTGTACTCCGTGCTGCTCTACGCCTATCCACCCGACCTGCGCCGAACCCATGCGGCCGACATGCGCCAATGCGCCCGCGCGGCACTCGCCGCCCGTGGCGCCTCCGCCGTGCCGCGCCTGCTCACCGACTTCGCCGTCAGCCTGGCCCGCGAGTGGGCGTTGGCGTTCGACGCACTGCCACTGAAAGGACTGCTGATGATCGGCATCGGACGAGACCTCGCGTACGCGGGACGGCTCTTGTGGCGCAGCCCGGGTTTCACCAGTGCGGCGGTCCTCACGCTGGCCCTCGGCATCGGCGCGAACGCCGCGATCTTCAGCCTCGCGGATGCCACGCTGCTGCGGCCGCTCAAGGTCGCCAACCCGTCGGAGCTATACACGATCAGGTTCGCCAGCGCGTATCCCGACTACGTGGCGTACACCGAAAACCGGGTGCTCTTCGACGGCGTGATCGCGACGACGGGCGGCCGGGTGAACGCCGTGGCGGACGGCCGCGCAGAGCTTGTGGACGCCCGGTTCGTGTCGGGCAACTACTTCGCCGTGCTCGGCGTCCCGCCGGCCGCCGGCCGGGTGCTCGCGCCCGCCGACGATGTCCCGAACGGACCCGTGGTGGGGGTGCTCGGCTATCGCTGGTGGCAGACGCGCTTCGGCGGGGACCCGTCCGTCGTCGGCAAGACCATCCGCGTGAACCACGCGCCGGTCACCATCCTCGGCGTGGCGGCGAACGGCTTCAACGGCACGAGCCTGTACGAATCGACGAAGCTCTTTGTTCCCGTCACGGCTGCGCCGCGTGTGCAGACCGGCTTCTTCTCCGGGCCCGATATGCTCGTCAATCGCGGGATGGTATGGCTCACGGTCATCATGCGGTTGAAGCCGGGCGTGACCCCGGAGGCGGCCGCGGCGGCCGTCGAGAGCATCTACCGCCAGTTCCACCCCCTGGGCCCGGGCGCGAAGCGCGAGCCGTTCGAATTGACGCCGATGAGGACGCAGGCGCTCGGCGCCACGAATGCGGGCAGCGTCTATCGCTTCGTGGCGCTGCTCGGCGGGGTCGTGGCGCTGACGCTCCTGATCGCCTGCGCGAACCTCGCGAATCTCCTGCTGTCCCGCGCGGCGGCACGGCGGAGAGAGATTGGCGTCCGGATGGCCATCGGCGCGGGGCGGGGACGCATCGCCCGGCAACTGCTGATCGAGAGCCTCGTCCTGTCGGCGATCGGCGGCGCGGCGGGCCTCTACGTCGCGTCAGCCGCGCTCCAGTTGCTCGGACGGTTTCAGCTGCCCGGCGGCATCGAGATCGAGGGGCTCGGGCTCGAACTGAACACGGCCGCGCTCGTATTCACGGGTCTGACCGCGGCGTTCGCCGCCCTCCTGTTCGGCCTCGCGCCCGCGTGGCGCGCGGCGCGGCTCGACGTGCTCGGGACGCTCCGTGACGAGTCGCGCGCGACGAGCGCGCGCAGCGGCCTCCGCTCGACCCTGGTCGCCGTGCAGGTGGCGCTCAGCCTCGTGCTGCTGACGGGCACCGGGCTGTTTCTGCAGAGCCTCCTCGGGTCCGTGCGCGTGCCACTCGGGTTCCGGGTCGAAGGGGTCGCAACCGCTTCCGTGAATCTCGGCGCTGCGCGCTATGACACCCCGCGCGCGAGGGCTTTCTACGACGAGGCGCTCTCACGCGCGCGCCGGCTCCCGGCCGTGACAGCGGCCGCGTGGTCGAATCTGGTGCCCATCCTCGGCGCGCGCGTCTTCTCGACGACGGTCGAGGGGTACCGGCCGCAGCCCGGGGAGGAAGTGCGCCTCTACACCGCGTCAGTCGGACCGGAGTACCTCCAGGCAGCCGGAACGCGCCTCCTCCGCGGACGAGCGTTCAGCGACGCGGATTCGGCGTCCGCGCCGCTCGTAGGCATCGTCAACGAAGCGGCGGCGAACAAATACTGGGCCGGCCGCGATCCACTGGGAGGGCGGATCGGCGAGCCCAACGCGTGGATCCAGATCGTCGGGCTGGTCGAGAACGCGAAGGTCGAGGAGCTCGACGAGGATCCGATCCCTTACGTCTACCTGCCGTTCGCGCAGGAGGCAGGCGACGAATCCCTCAATTCCGCGCATCTCTTCGTGCGCACGGATGGTGACGCCGAGGCGCTCCTGGGACCGCTCAGCGAACAGCTCAGGGGCATCGACCGCGACGCGCCGGTCTACGATGTCAGCACGTTCGCCTGGCGGGTCCGCCAGCTCGTGATGCCGCAGCGCATGGGCGTGACGCTGTTCTCGGTCTTCAGCGCACTGGCCGTGACGCTCGCCGTGATCGGCATTTACGGCGTCGCGACCTGCGTGGCGGCGCTCCGCACCCGCGAGCTGGGCATCCGGATCGCGCTCGGGGCCGACCCCGCGCGCATCCGCGCGCTCGTGCTCCGCCAGGGATGTGTGCCGGTCGCCGCCGGCGTGGCCGCCGGTCTGGCGATTGCCGCCACCGGCAGCGAGCTCGCCGCCGCGTTCCTCCGCGGCGTGCCCCCGCGCGATCCCATGACCTACGCCGTCGTGACGATTCTGCTCGCCGCCGTGGCGCTCTTCGCCACCTGGATCCCCGCGCACCGCGCCGCGCAGCTCGATCCCGTCCGGGCGCTACGGACAGAGTAGCTGGCACGTCAGAAAACCATTTTCTGGTTTTCTTGCCTTGGTGACTTCGTGTCTTCGTGTCTTCGTGAGTGTCGGCGTGGCGTCGTCCAAGGTTCTCTGCGGAGTAGTTGTGGTTGCGGCCGCGGACCACAAACGACAAACTATCAACATGCGTTTGGACGTCTGGCTGGACGTGGCCTGTCTCTTCAGAACCCGCTCCGAGGCCACGAGGGCGAGCAAGGCGGGCAAGGTCGACGTGAACGGACAGGGGACCAAGCCGCACCGCGAGATCAAGCCGGGGGACGAGATCGAGATCTCGTGGCGCTTCGGCCGCAAGCAGAAGGTCATTGTCGTCGCGCTCGCGGAGAAGCATCTGCCCAAGGCGGAGGCACGGCTCCTCTACGAAGACGTAACGCCCAAACCGACTGCGGAGGAGGTGGAGCTGCGCCGCATGTCGCGGCTGGTTGCGCCGTTTACCCGCCCGCGGGGCGCCGGCGCCCCGGACCGGCGGGAGCGCAAGGCCCTGAACCGCTTGAAGGGCCGGGCGTAAGAGCAACGCCCGGGCTGAGGTTCGCTATGGTAGAATCGATAGTTTATGGCTAGCCACGATTCCGCAATCAAGTCGCACCGGCAGAACCTCGTCAAGCGCGAAGCGAACCGGCAGTACCGGACCCGCCTGCGCGGCGCCTTGCGCGCCATCCGCACCGCCATCGATTCGGGCGATCCCGCTCAGATGAAGGATGCCCTGCGCGACACGATCTCGCTCGTCGACAAGATGGCGGGCAAGAAGGTCATCCACCGCAACGCCGCCGCCCGCTACAAGGCGCGCCTGGCCAAGCGCGTGTCGAAGCGCACGGCCGCCTCAGCGTCCGCGTAAGAGCCCGCCGTCAACGGGCCGGCCCGCCCGCCGCGATCGGTGTCAGCGGGCCTGTCTGCCGTTGCCCGTGCGCGAGGGCGGAGCGCAGAGCTCCACCACCAGCCGCTCCAGCAGCACCCTCGGATCTCCACCGGAACTCTTCAGGTCGAGATCGGTTCGGAACAGCGCCTCGATGGCCGCGGGGATGCGGCGCGAGTCGGCCATCTTGTCGCGCACGAACCACGCAAGCTGCCCCAGCACCTGGTACGACACCGCGCCCGCGTCGAGTGCCATCGCGAGCTGCCTCAACGCTTCCCGCGCATTCCCGTTTTGAATCGCGCTCGTCACTGCCCAGTCGTCCTGGGCGGTCTCCGCCGTGACGATCTCCTGCGCATCGGCGAGCGTGATCCTCGGCTTCCCTACCGCGTAGAGCAGCAGCCGTTCGAGGTCCCCCCGCAAGCGGACGATGTCGAAACCGGCGCGATCGGCAACGAGCCTCGCGGCGGCCGGATCGATCTGCTGTCCGGCGGCCGCGACGGCCTGCTTCACCATCTGCTCCGCCATGCGCCCGGCCTGGCGGAGGTCCGGCCCGCGCGACTCCTTGCCAAGCTTCAGGCCCCAGAATTCGACCACGGTGGCGTGCTTGAACAGCTCCTTGCCAAGCTTCCGGGACTTGTCGACGTCGCACGCCACGAACACGAGCGTCGTCGAGCTCCCCGGTTTCTGGATGTAGCTGGTCAGGACGTCGACATTGCTCGCCGACTCGTCTTCGTCGTCCTCCCCTTCTTCCGCCACCTTGCCACCCAGGCCGCTACGCGGCTTCTGCGTGCCAGGGCCGCGCCGCTTCGGCTTCAGGATCCTCTCGGCGCGCAGGACGATGACGACCCGGCGATCCCCCATCATGGGCATCTGACGCGCCGCTTCCACGATGCCCGCCGGGGAGGCCCCCTTGTCGCCGGCGTACATGCGCTCCAGGTTGAAGGCGCGGAGCTCGTCCTCGACGACGCTCGCGATGTCGGCCGCCAGCCGGGCCATCTCCGCCTCGTCGTCGCCGAGGAGCAGGTACACGGGGTCGAGCGCGCGCTTCTTGATCGCGACCCGGACGTCGGTCAGTGAGGCAGTGGGCATGGCCGGTTCACGGCCGCGCGGGGAGCCGGCGCAGACTCCACGCCCAGAATCCGAGCCCCGCGGCCGCGACGCCGAGCCCCGGGCCTTCGAGGATGAACCAGGGATCCGTGGAGAGACGGGAGAGTTCGGCAATGGTCCGAAAAAGGTGGGCGATCGCAACCAGCGCGAAGAGGGTCCCGGTGGTGACGAGATATCCTTTCATCAAATCGCTCCTCTGATTAGAAGGCTTCCAGGATCGCGCTCACCAGGGCCCGGGCGAACTCGTTCGCCATGCGCTCGCGGGCGTCTACGTCCTGGCCCAGGAACGTCGTGGTGTCGAGCGCGCTGGTCGGGTTGAGCGCGAACTCTTCGCGGTACTGCATGGACGGATTCGTCCACAGCACCTTGTTTGCGCGCATGTCCTTGAACTCGACCGTGGCGGTGAGGGTCAGCGCGTACCGCGTCGCCTGCTGGCTCGTGTTGAACGCCACGGGCGTCAGCGTGACGGAGGAGATCGTGCCGGTGAGCAGCGCGTCCACGCCGGTGGCTTCCGTCACGATCGTGTACTTGCCGCGGCCGATGAACTCGCTGCGGACGCGTTCGGTCACCTGGCGGTCCAGATCGAACACCGCCGTGGCGTTGACGAACTGCGGCACCCCGATGCGCTGGATGTAGGCGGGCAGGAACGAGCCACGCCCTGCCAGGGAGTAGCCGCACCCGGTGTGCGCCACCAGCGCGACGAGCAGCGCGACCTTCGACCATTGCTTCATGTTCATCCCACCACGATGCTGACGAGCCTGCCGCGCGCGACGACGATTTTCCTGATCTCTTTGCCTTCGAGGTGCGTGCGCACCTGGGGATCCGCCAGGGCAGCCGCCTTCAGCTCCTCTTCGCCGATGTCGGCCGGCACCGTCAGCCGGCTGCGCACCTTTCCGTTGATCTGCACGGGCACCACGATCTGATCCGCCTTCGCGACAGCCTCGTCGTACTCCGGCCAGCCCGCGGCCACGATCCCTTCCGCGTGGCCCAGCAGCTCCCACAGCTCTTCCGCCATGTGCGGCGTAAAAGGGGAGAGCATGCGCACCAGAGCTTCGACCGCCTCCTTCAGCACAGAGATCGTGGACGGACGCTCGATCGTCCCGACCCGTTCCACCTCGTCGCCGACCGTCACGGAGCGGTTGGGGCCGCAGAAGGCATACAACTCGTTGACGAGCTCCATCATGGACGACACCGGGGTGTTCAGGTGCAGCTTGTCCAGATCGGCGCTGACCCGTCTGATGGTCTCGTGCGTCTTACGCCGCAGGGCGCGTTCGGCGTCGTTCAATTCGAACGTCGAGGGCGCAGGGATTCCTTCCCCGCCGATCGTCTCCGCCAGCGAATCGGTCAGCCTCCAGACGCGCGCCAGGAACCGCCAGCTGCCCTCGAGCCCCGCATCGGACCACTCGATCTCCTTCTCGGGTGGGGCGACGAACATGACGTACAGCCGCAGCGCGTCGGCGCCGAACTTCTGGATCATGTCGTCCGGATCGACGACGTTCCCTTTCGACTTCGACATGACCTGGCCGTTCTTCAGGACCATGCCCTGGGTCAGCAGCCTGGAGAACGGCTCGCTCAGGTGCGTCAT
>JANOJK010001230.1:0-3972 GCA_031408165.1 Acidobacteriota bacterium
CCGAGAAGGCCCGCCTCGAAAAGGAGCGGCTCGACGAGAAGGAGCGTGCCGAGAAGGCCCGCCTCGAAAAGGAGCGGCTCGAGAAGGAGCGTGCCGAGAAGGCCCGCCTCGAGAAAGAACGCCTCGAGAAGGAGCGTGCCGAAAAGGCCCGCCTCGAAAAGGAGCGGCTCGAGCACGAGCGTGCCGAGAAGGCCCGCCTCGAAAAGGAGCGGCTCGAAAAAGAGCGCGCCGAGAAGGCCCGCCTCGAAGCCGAGCGGCTCGAGAAAGAGCGCGCCGAAAAGGCCCGCCTCGAGAAGGAGCGGCTCGAGAAAGAGCGTGCCGAGAAGGCCCGCCTCGAAAAAGAGCGGCTCGAGCACGAGCGCGCGGAAAAGGCGCACCTGGAGTCCGAACGCCTCGAGCGTGAGCGGCGCGAGACCGAGCGGCGCGACCGGGTGGCGCGCGAACGCGCCGAGAAGGCCCGCCTCGAACAGGAGCGCGCCGAGAAGGCGCGGATCGAGGCCGAGCGGGTCGCACAGGATCGCGCGGGCGCCGAGCGCCGCGAGGGTGAGCTGCTGGATGCGGCCCGCGCCGATCGGGAGCGGGCCGAGAAGGCGCGGCTGGAGGCCGAGCGCCTGGAACAGGAACGCGCCGAACAGGCCCGCGTGGAAGCCGAGCGGGAGGAGCAGGAGGAGACCCGCGAGCGCGCGCGCATCGAAGCCGAGCGGATGGCGGCGGAACAGCAGGAGCGCGAGCGCGAAGAGGGGCTCGCCCGCCAGCACGAACAGACGCTCGCCCGCCAGCAGCGCGAAGCCGCGCTCGCCCGCGAGCGCGAACAGACCCTGGTCCGCGAGCAGGCGGCCGATCGGAAACCCGCGGGGGCCCGCAACCAGGACGACACCCCCGGACGAGCCCCAGCGGCCGCCACCCCGGCCGCGGGCTGGCTGATCCCGCCGGACCGCGCGGCCAAGTTCGCGCCCGCGGTCCCCGATGTCGCGGCGCCCGGGCCGATCGCGCGCGTCTACCCGATCTACGTGCCCCCGGCCGAGCCCGAGGCGTGGACGTCCGACATCCCCCCCGCGGCGGAGGTGCCGGAGCTGGAGCCGGTCGCCACCGGCATACCCCTGCTGTCTTCCATCCTCTCCGCGGCACCGACACCGTCTACAGGCAGCGGCGCCATCCGCCTGAAGGATGCGGCCGGCGCGACCCCGTCATGGGCGCGCGCCGAGAGCCGACAGGAGCCGGACCAACTGTCCGCGGAGGGGGCGTACGAGCCCTTTGTGGCCGACCGGCCAAGCCGCAGGATTCCCTGGAAGCTGGTCGCTGCCGGCGTGGTTCTCGCCGCGGCGATCGCCGCCATTACGTGGGACTCCACGCCCGCGAGCGTGCCGATGCTGAAGACCGTTCGCAACGAGGCGCCCGCTCCCCCCCGGGTGCCCGCGCCGCCCGTCACCAGCACGGTCGGACGCCTCGAGATCACCACCCAGCCGCCGGGCGCGCAGGTCACGATCGACGGCAAGGGGGCGGGCGAGACCCCGTTGACCCTCGACACGGTCAGCCCCGGACGGCACGTGATCGTCGTCACCGGCGCAACCGGCGCCTCAGCGAAGCGGACCGTGCGCGTCGAGGTGGGCAAGACCCTCACGATCGACCTGCCGCTCTTCTCGGGCTTCGCGGCGATCTCGGCCCCGTTCGTGATCGAGGTTTCGGAGAACGGCAAGTCGCTCATCACGGACGAGGGTCAGATCCTGCTGTCGCCGGGACGGCACGACCTGCGCGTCTCGAACAAGGACCTGGGCTATGTCGCGACCGAGAGGGTCGAGATCCAGCCCGGAGAGGTGACCCGTGTCACGCTCGATCCGCGCGGGCGGGCCAACATCAACGCCGCGCCGTGGGCGGAAGTCTGGATCGACGGCGAGAAGGCCGGCGAGACGCCGCTCGCCAATGTTGCTCTCCGGCTCGGCACGCGCGACATCGTGTTCAAGCACCCGCAGTTCGGCGAGCGCACGGTCACCACGACGATCACCGCCGGCACACCGGTCAGCATCTCGGTCGACTTCAACAAGTAGCGCGCCGAAGTACAATTGGAAGGTTGATCGCCCTTCCTTTCCTCCTCAGACGCCTCCGCGAGTTGCGCGTCGTCGGCGAAGCGGGCGAGTTGGCGGGCGAGGGCATCCTGACGCTTGCCGACCTGGATCTCGCAATCGCCGAGCAGCGCCCGCTCACGGCAGACGACCGCCTGCGACGTGCAGCCGAGGCCCTTGCGCAGGAATTCCGGCCGATCATGCTCGGGCGCGCGTGGGACATTCTCGACTCCTTCATCGCGTCCCTGGCCGCTTACTGCCCGGCGCTGACCGGGGTCGCGGCATCGGGCGCGGTGCGCCGCGCCGAGCCGGTCGTCAGCGGTCTCGTCGTCGTGGGCCGCGCCGCGGATCCCGCGCGCACGATTGACGCCATCGCGGCGCTGCCGGCGGTGACCGACGTCCTCCACCGCACGCTCCGCCGCCTCGTCGTCCTCTTCGAGGGGCACGAGGTGGACGTCCGGGTCACGACGCCGGACGACTACGGCAGCCTCCTGTTCACGACGACCGGCCCGCCGGCGCACGTCGTTGAGGTCCTCAGCCGGCGCGGACCGCGGCTGAGCGCCTCCGAGGCCGAGGTCTATACGAATGCGGGGCTCGCCTACCTGCCTCCGGAAACGCGCGACGGGCCAGGGGCGGTCGACCGCGCGCTCGGCCGCGACGTGCCCCGCCTCGTCGAGCGCGAGGACATTCGCGGCGACCTGCACCTGCACACGACTTACAGCGACGGGCGCGACCCGCTCCGGCGGATGATTCAGGCGGCGCACGGGCTCGGGTACGAGTACATCGCCATCACCGATCACTCCGAGCACGCGGCCGCGGCGCGCACGCTGACACTCGACCGGCTGGCCGCGCAGCGCGACGAGATCGCGCGCTGTCGCGAGGACGTGCCGGGCATGACGATCCTCCACGGGCTCGAGGTCGACATCCTCCCGGACGGCACGCTCGACTGTCCCGACAGCGTCCTCGCCTCGCTCGACATTGTGCTCGCCTCGCTGCACGACGCCGCCGGGCACGACGGCGCCCGGCTGACCCGGCGCTGCCTCGCCGCCATCCGCCACCCGCTCGTCTCGGTGATCACCCATCCTGCCAACCAGTTGGTCGGCCGGCGCGAAGGGTACGACATGGACTACGCGGCCATCTACCAGGCGGCCGCCGAAACCGGCACCGCGCTCGAAGTCGATGGGGCGCCGGCCCACCTCGACCTGTGCGGCGAGCGCGCCCGCGACGCGGTCCTGGCGGGGGCCACGGTGGTCATCGACAGCGATTGCCACCGCTCCCGGTCGCTCGATCGGCAGATGAGAATGGGCGTCGGAACGGCACGGCGCGGCTGGGTCGAGCCAGGCCAGGTGCTCAACACGCGGCCCATCGGCGAGGTGCGCGCGTTCATCGCCCGCAAACGCGGCCGATGACGGCCGCGGAGCCCGGCCGCGGATCGGGCGGAGTACCGGTTCCGGGATTGCGCGGAACTGCACACGTGCGGTGCTACACTCGAAAACGCCCCTGCGTTCGCCCGGATGACCAAGGCCGCGATGCCCAAGAAATGACCCGATTACTGCTGTCCGCGCTGCTTCTGACGGCTTCGGCTGTCGCCGGCGGACAAGGCCGCCCCTCCGCCGCCGACACGGCCGCCGCGGTGCAACAGAAATACGACCGCGTCAGGGATTTCACTGCGGACTTCACGCACATGTACGAGGGCGGCGTGCTGAACAGGAAATCGACGGAACGCGGAACCGTCCAGATCAAGAAACCCGGCAAAATGCGCTGGGAGTACACCGCACCTGACAAGAAGCTCTTCGTGTCGGACGGCCGCAAGATCTACTCCTACATCCCCGCCGACAAGCAGGTCATCGTCGGCGACGTGCCGCCAGCCGATGAAGCCACGACGGCGGTGCTGTTTCTCGCGGGCAAGGGC
>JANOJK010000007.1:0-3269 GCA_031408165.1 Acidobacteriota bacterium
CGGAACGCGACGCCGGCAAGACCTGGGAGCGCTCGCTGCCGGCTGAGCGCTACCAGTACGAGGACGAGGCGCCGGGTGAGCGCGGGGCCGACGGCTGGACCGCGGCCTTCCCGCACCCGCTCGGCGCCGCCGGCGACGCGGCGTACTACGCGCACTGGATCCAGTCTCCGTTCATGGACGCGTACCTCGGGGAGATGGCGCAGGCCGCGGTGGACGAAATGCACCTCGGGACCCGGAACCGCACCGATTTCCTCGGCGTCGGCTTCTCGTCGCTCGATTCGGTCGGCCACGGGTTCGGGCCGCGCAGCCACGAAGTGCAGGACATGCTCCTCCGGCTGGACATCACGATCGGCAAGCTGCTCGACCATCTGGACAAGAAGGTGGGCGCCGGTAACTACGTCGTCGCGCTCACGGCGGACCACGGCGTCGCGGATCTGCCCGAGCAGAACCCGGCCGGCGGCCGGCAGCCGGCGGCCGCGATGCGCGCGGCGCTCGACACCGCGCTCACGCCGATCCTGGGCGGAGAGGCGTCCTTCATCGCAGCGATCTCGGGCGCCGACGTGTATTTCAAGCCGGGCGTGTACGACCGGATCATGGCGGACCCGGCGGCGCTGCGCGCCGCGCGGGCGGCGGTGACGGCGCTGCCCGGCGTGGCGCGCGTGTTCACCAGCGACGAGATCTCGACGCCCGAGGCGCGGCGCTCGACGGATCCGCAGATCCGGGCCGTGGCGCTGAGCTACTTCGCGGGACGCAGCGGCGACATGACCGTCCTCGTGAAGGAGCACTGGATCATGTCGGCGACCGGTACTTCGCACGGCACGCTGTACGACTACGATCGCCGCGTCCCGGTCATCCTCTTCGGCGCCGGTATCCGTCCGGGCGTGCGTGAAGAAGCCGCCACGCCGTCGGATCTCGCCGTCACGGTGGCGTCTCTGGTGGGCGTGCGTCTCCCCTCGCCCGACGGCCAGGTACTGACGGGCGCGCTGAAGCAGTAACCCGCGAAAGGACCTCTCATGTCCGTCATCAGGACCGCGGCGGCCGTCATCGGTCTCATCGCTTTCACCTCCGCCCCTGCTCTCGTCATCGATCAGGCGCCGGCCGCCCAGGGCCACGCCAGCCTCTCGACGATCGTTCCCACGTCGGCGCGCGCGCTGCGCGACTGGGATGCCCGGACCGAGGCCATGCTGCGCACGGGAGAGCTGCGCGTCCGCCAGCGCCGTGACGACACGCTCCTCCCCGGCCGGCTCGTCGAGCGCGCCGACCAATACCATCGCGGCGTGCGCGTCCACGGCGCCGATATCAGCAGACAGCTGGACGACCGCGGCGTGCTGACGTCGGTGTTCGGCAGCGTGTATGAGGGCCTCGACCTCTCCCCCGATCCGACGCTGACGCCGGACCAGGTGCGCACGCGGATCGCGGCGCTCGCGGGGGGGGAGCAGGCCGCGTCGAATCAGCCGGAGCTGCTCGTGCTCGCGCTCGACTCGGGCGGGTTCCGCCTGACCTGGCGCATGCGCGCGGTCACGCCCGCGGCCGACATCGTCCAGTACTTCCTCGACGCCGCGACAGGCGAGGTGCTGCTGCAGTACAGCGACCGCCAGTCGCAGAGCGCGGTCGGGCGCGCGACCGGCGTGCTCGGCGACAACAAGAAGATCAGCGTGACGGGGAGCAGCCCGTTCACCGCGCGTGACCTGCTGCGGCCGCCGGTGATTGAAACCGACGACATGGCGGGCGATCCGGCGCGGACGCTCGCCTATCTGACCGGGCTCGTCAACCTCGGCGCGAGCGACATCGCCTCGAGCACCGACAATCGCTGGACCGACGGCGCGGTCGGCGACGCGCACGTCTACGCGGGATACACCTACGACTTCTATTTCAAGCGGTTCGGACGCCGGGGCCTCGACGACAACAACGTGCGAATCCGCAGCCTCGCCAATCCCGTGCGGCGCACCGCGCTCGACCTGAACCGGTACTTCGCGTCCTTTCCGGACTTCTTCGTGAACGCGTTCTATGCGGGCGGCGGCGTGATGGTCTACGGCGTGGGCCTGCCGCCGGGATTCACGCTTCGTGGCCAGAGCTGGAACTTCCTGTCGGGCGCGCTCGACGTGGTGGCGCACGAGCTCACGCACGGGGTCACCGAGTTCACCTCCAACCTGATTTACCGCAACGAATCCGGCGCCCTCAACGAGGCCTTCTCCGACATGATGGGCGCGAGCGCGGAATTCTTCTTCCAGCCGGCCGGGAACGGTCCGCTCAAGGCGGACTACGTGCTCGCCGAGGACGTCGTGACGCCCGGCGGCCTGCGCTCCATGGAGAATCCCGGCGCGCACGACGACCCCGATCACTATTCCCGGCGCTTCCTCGGGGCCGCCGACAACGGCGGCGTGCACATCAACTCGGGCATTCCCAACCAGGCGTTCTATCTCGCCATCGAGGGAGGCACCAACCGGACGTCCGGGCTCGGCGTGCAGGGGGTCGGGGGCGCGAACCGTGAGCAGATCGAAAAGATCTTCTACCGCGCGTTCACGCAGATGCTGCCGTCGGACGCGACGTTCTCGGTCGCACGCGCGGCGACCATCCAGGCGTCCCGCGATCTCTACGGCGCGAACAGCGCCGCCGAACGCGCCGTCACCCAGGCGTGGACCGCCGTCGGCGTCAACTGATCTGCAGGAGGGACCTCTCGGGTCCGCCAGGAGTCCGATGCGAGCTGTGGTGATCGTCACTGTCGTCGCGTGCACGCTCTCCGGATGGGCGCGGCCGGCGCTCGCGCAGGCGCGCGCGTCGCCGGAGCGGATCTGGCTCAGCGTCAGCGGCGGCGTGCAACCCACCGTGAACAGCTTCGCGGACGACTTCGACCTTCCGCTGAATACCGAAACGGGAACGGTGTCGATCGCCTACCCGGTGAAAGGCGGCGCAATCGTCGCCGCGAGCGGCGGCGTCCGGGTGTGGAAACGGCTCGCCCTCGGACTGGGGGTCACCCGCTACAACAGGGGCAGCGACGCAACGGTCGAGGCCCGGCTGCCCCATCCCTTCTTCGACAACCAGTTCCGCGAAGTCGAGGGCACCGCCCGCACCACGCGCAACGAGACCGGCGTGCACCTGATGATCGGCTGGATGATGCCGCTCACCGAACGCCTTCGTGTGGTGATCAGCGCCGGCCCTTCCGTGCTCGGCGTGCGGCAGACGCTCGTGACGGGCGTCGAGTTCTCCGAGACGTTCCCCTACGACACGGCGGCATTCACCGGCGCCACCACGACCACCACGAGCGGGAG
>JANOJK010000020.1:0-1814 GCA_031408165.1 Acidobacteriota bacterium
GGTCGCGGTGGCTGGCTGCGCGCTCTTC
Source organism: Acidobacteriota bacterium (assembly GCA_031408165.1). Taxonomy (GTDB): domain Bacteria; phylum Acidobacteriota; class Vicinamibacteria; order Vicinamibacterales; family 2-12-FULL-66-21; genus JAICSD01. The sequence continues at coordinate 29 of JANOJK010000020.1, forward strand.
GCTGCGCCGGCATTTGGAGGGGTCGCGTCCGTCTATCTGTTTCCACACTCGAGCGGTTCGCCGGTGCGCTGGATCGCGCTGGCGCTCTTCTGGTGGGGTGGAGCGCTGTGGACCGGCGAGTCACTGGTCGGCATCGCGCCGCAACGCGGCATGGCGGCGTGCGCGACCCTCGCAGTCGCCGCTGAGGCGCTGTCGATTGGTCTGGGCATGGACACGACCGGCCTGCTCGTACCGGCGTGGCTCCTGGCAGGCGGTGCCATCGCTCGCCGGCGGATGATCGGCTGCGGCATTCGCGCGTTGAAGCAAGGTCGATGACCCCTGGCGGGCTCGATGTAAAAGTGGGCCTTCGCTTGATGCGCAAGTCCTGGGGGCTGACGCTGGTCGGTGGCGTGGCGATGGCGGTCACCATCGGCCTCGGCACATCGATCTTCACCATCTGGAACACCGTCACCGCAACCACGCTGCCGCTCCCCGATGGCGACCGGATCGTGGCGATTCAGACGTTCGACGCCGCCACGCTGCGGATACACCGCGATAGCTCGCTGCAGGATCTCGGGCAGTGGCGAGAGCGTTTGCGGTCGGTTATCGAGGTCAGCGCAACGCGCCGGGTGCAGCGCACCCTCACCACTCCGGATGGCGCGGCTGGTCCCATATCCGTCGCCGAGATGACAGCCTCCGCGTTCCGCCTGGTGCGCGTGTTTCCTCTCTTGGGGCGGCCCTTGCTCGACCACGACGAACGCGGCGGCGCGAACGTCGCCGTGATCGGCTTTCGTGTGTGGCGAGAGGGGTTCTCGTCGGATCCGGCAGTCGTCGGACGCCGGTTGCGGCTCGACGACGTGGACTACACGGTCGTCGGCGTCATGCCGCAGCAGTTTGCGTTCCCTGTCAGTCAGCAGATCTGGATACCGATCCGAACCAATCCGCTCGATTATCAGGGAGGGTCGACCCCCGGTGTTTTCGTCTTTGCCCGGCTGGCTCCGGGGTTCACGCAGGAGAGCGCGCAGGAGGAAGTGGCGGCCCTCGGGCTGCTGCCGCAGAATCGTCCGCCGCAGGCCAACGGACCACTCCGGCCCCGGGTCGTTCCGTACGTGGCGGGCGTGCTGAGCATGGATGCGAGCAGGCGCTGGATCGGCAGCATGGTCCTGTTGCTCGCAGCGCTGCTGCTGTTGCCCCCGTGCGCAAACATCGGAATACTGGTTTACGCGCGTGCCGTCACGCGACGCGAGGAGTTCGCGACGCGGTACGCGCTCGGTGCATCCCGAGGCCGCATCGTCACCCAGATGTTCGTCGAGGTCCTCGTGCTTGCGGCGGCAGCAGGAACGGTCGGATGGATCTTCGCGAGCCAATTTGCCTTCGCCGAGCGGCTCTCGGAAGCCGTGCTGCCCACCATGGGACCTGGCAATGTTCCCTTCTGGTTCGACTTCCGTCCCTCACTGAACGTGGTGCTGTGCCTGGCTGGACTGATCGTCGTCGCCGCCGCAATCGCCGGTGCCGTCCCAGGCCTGCGAGTGACGGGCCGGTGGCGGCAAGCCGGCCTCCATTCGTTGGGCGACAGAGGGGCGAGGGTGGGACTGGGCCGCACGTGGACGGCGCTGCTTGCGATGCAGGTGGCCGTCGCGGTAGCCGTCCTGCCCGTTGGATCGCAAGTGATCTGGGGCATCGTGAAACCCTCGTTGAGCGGACCTGGGATGGACGTCGATCGGTTCCTGACCGGCTGGCTCGTGATGGACGGCGATGATTCCCGCTTTGGCGCACGTCAATCAGAGCTGGTTCAGCGCCTGAAGGG
>JANOJK010000046.1:0-1551 GCA_031408165.1 Acidobacteriota bacterium
GTCGAGCTGCCGGGCATGGTTGCCTGGGTGCATTCCGTGCCTGCGGGACCGGGAGACTCGGGCGGCGATGTCCACTACGTTTCAGTATGTCCCAGTTGCATCGTCTCTCGGATCGCGCTGGCCGACGTGAGCGGTCATGGACGAGCCGTGATGGCGGTCGGGGAGAAGCTTCAAGGGCTCATGCAGCGATACCTCGGCGATCTGGAACAAGTCGGACTGATGCGGGACCTCAATCGAGCGGTTCGCGAAGAGCTCGACGACGTTCACTACGCCACGATGGTGGCGGTTGGATGGCACGGCCGCAGAGGCCTGCTCGTCGCAACGAATGCCGGTCACCCGCCACCGCTTTGGTATCGTGCCGCGCGTGATGAATGGGGGTGGATTGAGGCATCGCGTCCGAGCGAGCGCGGGCGTCCCGCGGGTCTCCCGCTAGGGCTGCTCGCCGACGTCAACTACGAGCGAACCGTCGCCAAGCCGCAACCGACCGATCTTGTCGTCCTGTACACCGACGGCGTCTCGGAAGCCACCGATCCCAATGGGAAGGAACTTGGTCGTGACGGCCTGCTGACCATCGCGCGCGAGCTCGACTCGACCTCCGCGGAAGCACTCGGGCACCAGCTCGCGTCGGCCTTGCGCGGCTTTCGGGGAGGGATGGAGCCACTCGATGATGAGACGATAATTGTGCTGCAGCGAGTAGCCGCCGGCACCGTTTGAGCGGCTGTCCGGCGCGTGCCGCCAATCTCACCGCGCGCGAACTGCGCGGGCACGTCCCTCCTGCATACCTGATCAGTCGCGGAACAATCCGTGCGGCCCGTGTTGAACAGGACCTGCCAGGCAACTTCAACGCGTTCGTGGGACCGCTTGACGGCCACGGGACCATCGGCTCGTCCGCCACGGCCGTGCGCAGCCGGCGCCTGCTGTCATTTGCTGCAAGTTTGTTGCATCGAAAGGGCAAGAAAAGGCAAACCTCCTGCCAGTCGATTCCTCACTTTGCCACGCGCTCCCTGACGACTCCTTCTCGGCGAGCGCCGGCGTCAGCGGAAAATGCGCTGCGCGAAGTGATAGAGGTTGCTGGCCCAGGTCTTGGGCGTGTGGCCTTCCTCGTCAACGTTCCAGATGTGCGGCACGTCGCGCTCCTTGAGGTAGGCATGGACGCCTTGAGAGATGTTGATGAGCCCGTCCTTGTTGCCGCAGGACAGGTAGAGGAGCTTCAGCCTGGCCTTCGCCGCGGCCGGATCCGGCACGAGCTCGGCGGGCGGCCTGGTGTTCGGCGCCGAGGAGAACGCGCCGATCCACGCGAAGGTGTCGAGGTGGCCGAGCCCGAAGTTGAGGGTCTGCCCGCCGCCCATCGAGAGGCCGGCCAGGGCCCGGTGCTCGCGGCCGGTGAGCGCCGCGTACTTCTTCTCGATCGCGGGAATCAGATTGTCCAGCAGGTCCTGCTCGAACCTGGCGAAGCCGGCCACCTTCTCCGGCGCGAACTGGTCGCCCGTCGCGCTGTCGTCGGCGAGCGCGCGGCCGTTGGGGATCACGACGATCATCGGCACCGCGACT
>JANOJK010000076.1:0-5398 GCA_031408165.1 Acidobacteriota bacterium
CCGGACACAAGCAGCCGCAGGCGGATGGTTTGCTGCTTGCGTCCGGGATCTCACGTCCCGCCACCCGGGCCGCCGCAGGCGGCCCACGCGAAACCGGCTCCCCGCGGCCTTCTCAGCGCCCTCTGCTTTTCGGCCATTTTCTGAGCAGAAGCGCATAGAAAAGACCAGGGCGGACAGTACGCGGCACCCTCTGTGCGTCTCTGTGCCCTCTGTGCCTCTGTGTTCCTCTTCTTTCTCTGCCTCAGCCTCTGCGTCCTCCAAATCCTCTGCGCCTACGGAACCGAATAAGATCGCGCCGGCATGCCAGATCCCCGTCCAGCGCGTTCGCCCGGCCGGCCACAGGTTTTTGCGCACCGCGGCGGGGCCGGGCTGCGGCCCGAGAATACGCTGCTCGCGTTCGATCACGGCTTGTCGCTCGGGGCGGATGGGCTCGAGCTCGACGTCCACCTCTCGCGCGACGGTGTGGTCGTCGTGCACCACGACGCACGGCTCGAGCGCACGACCAGCGGCCGCGGCCCCGTTGCAGCGCTCACCGCGGACGAGCTGGCACGCCTCGACGCCGGCTGGAACTTCGCAGGATTCCGCGGCGCCGCCGGGGGCGTGCCGACGTTCCGGGCAGTGCTGGACCGCTACCCGGTGCCGCTCATTGTCGAGCTGAAGATCAACGATCCGAGGCTCGCCCACAAGACGATTGACGCGGTGCGCGACGCGGGCGCGGTGGAACGGGTGGCGCTCGGATCGTTTGGCACACGTGTGCTCCGCGCGGCGCGGGCCTACGAGCCGGCGATCCGCACGGGCTCCTCCAGCAAGGAAACGCGGCTCGCGCTCTATCGATCGTGGGCGCACTGGCCCGTCCGGCGGCCGCCATACCAGGAGTTCCAGGTGCCCGAGCGCTCCGGTTCGACCCGCGTGGTCACGCCGCGCTTCGTACGCGACGCGCACGAGGCCGGGGCCAAGGTGCATGTGTGGACGGTCGATGATCCGGCCGACATGCACCGGCTCCTCGACTGGGGCGTTGACGGACTGATCAGTGACCGCCCCGACATCGCCGTCGAGGTGGTGAGGGCACGAACCTTGTAGAGATCGGCTCGTTGCGGTGCGGCCGGAACAGGGTGGGGCGGCGTGCGGGCGCTAGTCGGGGGCGGGGCCGCGACGAATCCGCGACGATTCCGCGACGAATCAACGCGGCCGGAACGGCGTTGGGCGGCGGAGGGCCAACGTAGTGCAGGCCGCTAGTCGGGGTGCATGGGCCCCGACGATCAAACAAACAAGGAGGGACAGATGGATCTACGCGCAAAGTACGATCAGGCCATTCAGACGGCCAAACGGCTCGGGTTCAAAGGGGCCGCTACGCAGGAAGGGGAGAAGCTCCACTTCAAAGGCACAGTCGGATCCAACGACGAAATGAACCAGATCTGGAACGCAATCAAGACGGTGCCGGACTGGAAGAAAGACATCAACGCCGAGATTTCGGTGGTGCCGGTCGCACAGGCGGGGGGCACGGCCGGCAAGACCTACACGGTCAAGGCCGGCGACACGCTCAGCAAGATCGCCAAGGAGCACCTCGGCGATGGCAACGCCTACATGAAGATCTTCAACGCCAACTCAGACCAGCTGTCCGACCCTGACCAGATCAAGCCCGGACAGGTGCTCAAGCTTCCCGTCTGATTGCCGATCGCGATTGTCGATTGGCGCGCGATTGTCGATTGGCGATTGAAGTTCAATCGCCGATCGGCAATCAACATCCGTTCGTCTTCAGTCTCGACTCTGCAATCGACCCTGGCTACCGCTCGGTGAGCTGCGCAGCCGTCGTGAATCGGGGCTCGATGTCCACCGGGACACCCTTCAGCCGGTCGAGGAGCTTCTTCACCTCGGGCCGGACGACGCCGAGCCGATCGACGAGAGCCTTCGCCCTCGCATAACTCCCCTCGGCCTGCAGCGTCATGATCTCCTTCGTCAGCGCCGTCACGGCGTCGCCGATCTTCGCCGTGTCGACGGTGAAGGTCCCGTCCGGGCGCACCTTGAACGCGCCCGCGTCGAGCAGGTAATTCAGCTGAACCGCGATGCCCTTTCCGTGCGCCTCGTTGACGCCGAACCGGATCGATCGGAAGGCCGAGGCCAGGAATGTGGTGTACATCGTCTTCGCGATGGCCGGGTCGAGCTGCTGTCGGTCGGCGAGGTAGCGCAACGCCCACAGCCCCGACACGTCGGCCTTGGCTTCTTCGATTGCGCTGTAGGTTTCCTTCAGCTCCTGCCGCACGGTCGTCTGGCGCCCGCCCACCGTGATGTTGTGCGGCCCGAGCCCGTGCATCAGCTCGTGCATCAGGATGTGCGTGAAGAACGCCTCGAACGACACCCTGGCCTGGTCGGCCGGCGGCAGCGCGATCTTCGAGATGGGCTGGAGCACGAGCGTGAACTTGGCCTCCTGCACGTTCTTGAGCATCACGCGCTTGGCGCCCTTCTCCTTGAGGACACGCTCGTCATTCGGCAGATTGTAGGCGGCGGTCTGCACCCCGCGGTTGCCGTCACCGGCGGCGAACACCTCGTTGACGACGCGGATGGGTGCCAATGCGCCCAGCTTCGGGTTGCGGTGTTTGGCGTCGATCGGCAGGTTGTTCTCGAGCTCCTGGAGGTGGGCGCTGAACGCCTGCAGCTTCTTCGATTCCGCCTCGTCCCGCACGGTGATGAACGCTTCGAACGCGGCTTTGGCGTTGAACCACTCGTCCTCGTAGACCTCGTAGGGACCGATGGTCGGCTCCACCGCGGCATCGAGCTCCATCCACGCGACGTCGCTGGCGTAGTAATCGTTCGAGAGGAAGGCGTCGGCGCGGGCGGTCAGGAAGCGCTTCAGGGTCGGCTCGCTCGTGAGCTGTGCGGCCTCGCGCAGCAGTTCCGCCGCGCGGGCCAGCTCGCCCTGGTACTCGATGCTGTAGGGGACGGCGACGAACCCCGTCCCGTCCTCCGCACGGCGGATGGTGGTGAAGAAGCCGTTGGCCGCGGTCTTCGCATCCCCTTTCAGGGTGTCGAGCCAGGCTTGGACCTCGGCCTTGTTCGCGTTGCCCGGATAGAAGTTCGCGGCCTCGGGTTTCGCGGGCGCTCCCGGCACGAAGGGACGATGGTGATCGAGGCGATCCCACGGTCCCTTGTTGATCAGGAAGTAACGCAGGCGCGCGGCCGCCGAGCGGGAGGCCCGCGGCCCGGCGGGCCGGGACGCCCGAGAGGCCAGGTCGTGGAGCATGGCGTCATTGCCGGCCCAGACCTGCCGCAGGAAGAGCGCGTCCATGATCCGGGAGGCGTCGATCAGCCGCGCGAGCGCGTCGCGCTCGCCCTTGGGCAGCGCCGACACATCGGCGCCGATATCGGCCGGCGCGTAGCGCGCCGTCATCTTCTGAAGCTCCGCAAGCGTAGGCATGTGTGTGCTTTCCTGGCCGCCAACCGCCACCGAGAGCAGCCAGCCGCAGGCCAGCAGCGACGAGGAGAGTCGGAGAAGGGTGTGGGGCGTGGCGATGCGTGTCATCTGTTTCTGGCCTACCAGTTTCTGTCCTACAATATGAGGATTGTAGTCCGACACGATTCCCCGAGGATGGCTCGCCCCCATACAAAACGATGAGAAACCCCGCGCCGAAGGACAATGCTGACCTGGAAGCTCTAGAACAACGCGAGTGGCGCGAAGCCCTCGACTATGTCGTCCAGCAGGGCGATCGCGGCCGGGTCGAGCGGCTGCTCGCGACCATCCGCCACCATGCGCGGATGAGCGGCGTCGCGCTTCCGTTCACGGCCGTCACCGGCTACGTCAACAGCATCCAGGCCGCCGAAGACACCCCGCTTCCCGGGAGCCAGGAGATCGAGCGCCGCATCAAGAGCCTGATCCGCTGGAACGCGATGGCCATGGTCGTCCGCGCGAACCGCGTCTCGGACGGCATCGGCGGGCACATCTCGACGTATGCCTCCGCCGCCACCCTGTACGAAGTCGGGTTCAACCATTTCTTCCGCGGCAAGGGGCGCGACGGCGACGGCGACCTCATTTATTTCCAGGGGCACGCATCTCCGGGGATCTACGCGCGGGCGTTCCTCGAAGGCCGCCTCCCGACCGAAAAGCTCGACAACTTCCGCCACGAGCTGCGCCCCGGCGGCGGCCTCTCGTCCTACCCGCATCCCTGGCTGATGCCGGAGTTCTGGGAGTTCCCCACGGTGTCGATGGGGCTGGGGCCGATCATGTCGATCTACCAGGCGCGCTTCAATCGCTACCTGGAAGATCGCGGCCTCAAGAAGCCGTCGACCAGCAAGGTGTGGGCGTTCATTGGCGACGGCGAGACCGACGAACCCGAATCGCTCGGCGCGATCAGCCTCGCCTCCCGGGAGAAGCTCGACAACCTGGTGTGGGTCATCAACTGCAACCTCCAGCGCCTCGACGGGCCGGTGCGCGGCAACGGCCAGATCATCCAGGAGCTGGAAGCGAGCTTCCGCGGCGCGGGCTGGAACGTCATCAAGGTGTTGTGGGGCAGCGACTGGGATCCGCTGCTGGCGAAGGACCAGGACGGGCTCCTCGCGAAGCGGATGGGCGAGGTCGTGGACGGCCAGTACCAGAAATACGCCGTGGAATCGGGCGCCTACCTGCGCGAGCACTTCTTCGGCACCGACCCGCGCCTGCTCGACATGGTCAAGCACATGTCCGACGACCAGCTCAAGAAGCTGCGGCTGGGCGGACACGATCCGGTCAAGGTCTACAACGCCTACAAGCGGGCGACCGAAACCAAAGGGCAGCCGACCGTCATCCTCGCGCGCACGATCAAGGGCTACGGGATGGGCGAGGCTGGTGAAGGCAAGAACATCACGCACCAGCAGAAGAAGATGAACGAGGCGGACCTGCGCTCGTTCCGGACGCGGTTCGGCATCCCGATCTCCGACGAGCAGATCGCCGACGCGCCGTTCTACCGTCCGCCCGACGACAGCCCCGAGATGCAGTACATCCGCGAGCGCCGCAAGGCGCTCGGCGGGCCCGTGCCGTCGCGGACCGTGCGCGTCGAGCCGCTCAAGGCGCCCATCGAGCCGCTCTTCGAGGAGTTCTACAAGGGCACCGAGGGGCGCAAGGCGTCCACCACGATGGTGTTCGTCCGCATGCTGACCAAGCTCCTGCGCGACAAGGAAGTCGGCAGCCTGATCGTGCCGATCGTCCCCGACGAGGCCCGCACCTTCGGCATGGAGTCGCTCTTCCGCCAGTTCGGCATCTACTCCCACGTGGGGCAGCTCTACGAGCCGGTGGACAAGGGGATGCTGCTCTACTACCGCGAGGCGAAGGACGGCCAGGTGCTCGAGGAGGGGATCACCGAGGCCGGGTCGGTCGCATCGTTCACCGCCGCCGGGACCAGCTACGCGACCCACGGCGTGCCGATGATCC
>JANOJK010000114.1:0-7830 GCA_031408165.1 Acidobacteriota bacterium
GCCGATATGTACCCCTGTTCGATGTCGGCAACGGGCTTCTGCCGCGTCTCGATGCAGCTGAGGAAGTCTTTCATGTGCGCGCGGATGGCGGGCGCCACGTGTTTCTCGAGGTCCTTCTCGGTCCGGTCCTCGGGGAATTCGTCGAGCTCGTAGGTCACGTCTTCATGAATCGACTCTCCCTTTCCGCCGGCGGGCACGAAGTCGTAGCTCATGACGCTCGCTTTGAGCGTGCCCTTGTCCCCGTAGAAGGTCGCGCCCCATGGGTACTTCGGGTCCGGTGGATCGCCGTAGGATCGGTGCGTCCAGACGACCTGGAGGTTGCCGAAATCGAACGTGGCCGTCTGGGAGTCGGAGATGTTGGCCTTGCTCGCCTTGTCGACGAGGATGCCGCCCGTGGAGCTGATTCGGCCGGGCATGCCGAGATCCAGCATCCAGCGCACCGTGTCGAGCATGTGGACGCACATGTCGCCGACGATGCCATTGCCGTATTCCATGAAGGCGCGCCAGCTGCGCGGGTGCACGAGCGCGTTGTAGGGGCGCATCGGCGCCGGGCCGGTCCACATCTCGTAGTCGAGGTAATCCGGCGGCGGCGCGTCGGGCGGGTTGGTGCGCGCGCGCATGTGGTAGTAGCAGTAAATCTCGACGAGGCCGATGGTGCCGAGCCGTCCTTCGCGAATCACCCGATCGCGCGCGCGCGCGAGATGCGGTGTGCTGCGCCGCTGCATGCCCACCTGCACGACGCGCTTGTACTTGCGCGCGGCGGCGAGCATCGCCTGCCCTTCGACGACATCGACGCTGATCGGCTTCTGCACCCAGACGTCCAGCCCGGACTTCACCGCCTCGATCATCGGCAGGGCGTGCCAGTGATCCGGCGTGCCGATCAGCACGATGTCCAGATCGCGCGCGTTCAGCAGCTCGCGGTAGTCGGTGTAGGTGCGCGGCTTCTTCTTCGAGCGCTGACGGAGGGCGACGAGATCGGCGGCATCGGCCAGCATCCGCCGATCCACGTCGCACAGCGAGACCACCTCGATGGGCGCGACCTGGATCATCCTCAGGAGGTCGGACTTGCCGTACCAGCCGGCCCCGATGAGCCCCACTCGCTTTCGGGTGTCCGCAAGCTGGCGGGCATAGGCGGGCACTTGGGAGAGGGCCAGGGCCGCGGCCCCTTGCGCAATGAACTGGCGTCGATTCATGGGGCATTATAGGCCCATGAGATCAACGCTGAGCAGGAGAGAATTCCTCGACCGTGCCGCGTGTGCGGGGGCGTTCCTGTCCCTCGCCCGGCCGGCGCCGGCCGAGGGCATGTTCGTGTCGCTGAACGGCGCCCTGACGGCGGGGAAGAACGTCGGGTGGCCCGAGTTCGCCCGTCTGGCCGCGCGGGTCGGTTATGGCGGCGTGGACTGGAGCCTTGGTCCCGCTGAGGCCGCGGGGGTCGAGCAAACGAAGGCCCTGTTCGCCGAGTTGAAGATCAAGCCGACCATCACGAACCTGCCGATGGCGCGGCCGCTGCCGTTCGGGGGGGAAGAGGCGGTCTTCAAGGAAGCGCTGGTCAAACTGGCCGACCAGGCGGCATTCGGCGCGGCGATCGGGTGCGGGAAGATGATGGTCGTCCTGCCGCCCACCGGCACGGCTCCGAAGGACGAATTTCGAAAGATCGTGCGGGACCGGATCGCGGCGGTCGCGGCGGTGCTGCAGAGATCGAACACGCGTCTCGGGCTCGAGTTCCTGGGCGTTGTGCAATTCCGCGCCGGTCGCGCCGGCGGGCCTCCTCCCCATCCGTTCATCTGGACGCTGCCGGAGACGGCCGCGCTGGCCGCAGATTGCGGGAGCAATATCGGCGTCATCCTGGACGTGTGGCACTGGCACCACTCCGGCGGCCGCACGGCCGACATCACGGCGACCGACAAGGCCCGCATCGTCCACGTGCACGTTTCGGACGCCAGACCCATGCCGCCGGACGAAGTGCGCGACAACATGCGCGTGATGCCGGGCGAAGGGTCGATCGATCTCGTCGGCTTCTTCCAGGCGCTCCGGACGATCGGGTATGCCGACGGGGTGAGCCCCGAACCGCTTGGCCGCGTGCCCGCGGACATGTCGGCAGAGGACGCCGCCAAGCTCGGCCTCGCGACTACACTCGAGGTCATGAGGAGGGCGGGCGTCGCGTGACCGCTCGCCGCCGCCGCTGATTCGCGCGTCCGGCCGGCAAAACCCCTGCTAGCATGGAGGGATGGCTCTCGACGAACGCGCGCTATTCACGGACAAACCGGAGACCCGGCAGGACCGGTACAAGTGTCCCAAGTGCCAACGCACCAGCGAATACAGCATCCGCTGGGTCCGCCGGATGAAGAAGGACCGCCTGCCGCCCGGCGCCGATGACGGAGACCGCGCGAAGTTCGCGAAGCTGCGCGACTACCTGCTGCGACTGGACGACGCGGTCACGTGCAAGACGTGCAGCAAGAAATTCGAGATCCCGTCGCTGCAGTCGCTGGTGTTCCTGGACCAGCTCGCGGGTCTGCCGAACGACGAAGAGCTCGAGCGCGAGATCGCCGCCGCCTCGGGCGAGGCGGAACCGGAACCGGAGAAGAAGCCCGCGGTGCCGTCGCGGTTCACGCGCACACCGAGTCACTGGAAGTAGCGGATGGCGCAGCGGCCGCGGTTCCAGTGCCGCCAGGGCTGTGGCCGGGACACACGGTAGAATTCACCCATGCGCACCCGACTCTCCGTCCTGACCCTGACGCTTCTGGCCGGCACCCTGGCGCTCGGCGCGCAGACGCCGGGCACGGACTGGCCCACCTGGCGCGGACCGAACGGCTCCGGCGTCTCGCCGGACCGCGCGCTTCCAACCCGCTGGAGCGCGGCGGAGAACGTCGCGTGGAAGGCGCCCCTCGCGGGTTCCGGCGTCTCGACGCCGATCGTGAGCGGCGATCGCGTGTACGTCACGTCGCAGGTCGGCGCCGGCATCAGGCGCCAGGGCAACCATCCGCGTCTCGTCCAAGGGGCCGACGCAGCCGCCCAGGGGGAGCGCGCGCTCGGCGCGACCGCCGGGTCGAGCGCAGATCCGGCCCGAACGACGTTCCTGGTCGAGGCGTTCAGCCGCGCCGACGGCACGCGCGTCTGGGAACGGCGGATCGAGGCGACCGGCGATCTGACTCCCGTCCACGACAAGCACAACCTCGCCTCGTCCAGCCCCGTGACCGACGGCGTGCTCGTGTTCGCCTGGTTCGGCACCGGTCAGATCGTGGCGCTCGATCGTGCGGGCGCCATCGTGTGGCAGCGGCATCTCGCCACCGAGAACGGCGCCTTCGACATCCAGTGGGGACACGGCAGCTCGCCGGTGCTCCACGGCGACCTGCTGATCCTGCTGTGCGACCAACCCGCCAGGTCGTACCTCGTCGCCATCGACAAGGCGACCGGGAAGGATCGCTGGAAATCGGACCGCGGCACCGGCCGTGCCTCGTACAGCACGCCGCTCGTCGTCGGGGGGACGTTCGGGACGGAGATCGTCGTCAACTCCACCGAACGCATCGACGCTTACGACGTCACGACAGGCACGCTCCTGTGGCACGCGGGCGAGACCAGCCGGTTCGCCGTGCCGACGCCGGTCTTTCATGACGGCGTCATCTACGCCAGCCGAGGGTATCGCAGCGGTCCTTACATGGCGATCAAGCCAGGGGGCCGCGGTGACGTGAACGCGACGCGGACGGTGTGGCGCGTCGCGACGGGGGCGCCCTACGTCTCCTCACTGCTCTATTACGACGGCATCGTCTACATGGCGAACGACGTCGGCGTGCTGACCGCCGTCGATGCGGCCACGGGCGCGCGCGTCTGGCAGGAGCGCGTCGAGGGCGTCTTCTCGGCCTCGCCCGTCGGCGGTGGCGGCCACGTGTACTTCGTCGCCGAGAGCGGCGAGACCGTCGTGGTCAAAGCGGGGCGGACTGCGCAGATCGTCGCGAGAAACGCGCTGGGCGAACGTGCCGTTGCCTCTCCAGCCATCGCGAAGGGGCAGATCTTCATCCGCACCGACCAGCATCTGTTCTCCATCGGCCGGTAGCGCCGGCCCCTGCAATCAGGCCGGTCTTTCGGGTGAGGGTACGAATCGTCCGTCCCTACTTCTTCTTGATCCTGAGCGGAGGGTTCGGGCGCTCGTAGTGCTGTTCGGGAACGATCACGACGTCGGGCGAGTCTCCAACGATCTTCCGGATCTCTCCTTCAGCCCCTTCCATCAGGATCATCCGAGGTGTCTCGTCGAGGACGGTGACGGCCGGAGAGGCGCGCAGACGCGCCACGCACGCGGGCGCTGGCGCGTTCCCCCGGAAGCGGACGATGAAACGCGTCATGCGCTCACCGGACCAACCCGTGCCCCTCGAACCGGGGCGCGAAACCGCGCGTGCGCGCCGCCTGGATCGCGAGCTGTGCGATGGCCGCCGCGCGCATGTCGTTGCGCGGCATGTTCAGGATGCCGGACTCCGCCGCCAGGAGTCGAGCCACGACTCCCGTCACCGCGGGACACGCCATCGACGTGCCGTCCATCACGGCGAAGTCGCGCGCGGGCACGGTCGAGACGATCCCGACGCCCGGTCCGATGAGATCGATCTCGGGTCCGATGTTCGAGAAGTCGGCGACGAAATCGTCAGGGTCGGCGCCGGGCGGCGGCGCGAAGGCCGCGGCCGACACGCTCGTCCGGGGCATCGCCTTGCGGTTGCCCAGGGCCGACACGGCGAAGCACAGAGCGTCCGCGGCCGGGAACGACACCCCCGCGCGTCCGTCGTTTCCCGACGCCGCAATCGGCAGCATGCCTGCCTCTCGCGCGTCCTCGAGGGCGAACCTGACGAGCGGCTCGTCCGCGCCTCCCGTTGCGTTCGCGGGGCGGCCGAGGCTCAGATTGATCAGATCGCACCCATCCAGGCGCGCCCGATCGATCGCCTTCGCGATATCGAAGTTGGATGCGTTCGAGCCTTTTGGAAACACGCGATAGCTGAACAGTGAGACACCCGGCGCGAGACCCCGCACGCCTGACGAGGCTTGCCCGCGTGCGGCGATGATGCCGGCGACGTGCGTGCCATGCATGTCGCCGTTGTCCCCGTAGTCGCCCGGGTTCTGACCGCGGACTGCGTTGAAGCCGCCGGAGATCTGCAGCAGCGGATGGGGCCCCGATCCCGTGTCGACGACCGCGACCTTGACGCCGCTTCCGGCATCGAGCGCCGCCTCGCCGTAGACCGCACGGAGCAGGTCCGGGACGCGGAGGTCGATCGGGTCGAGGCGCACGTCGATGGCGCTGCCCGTCGATACCGACCGGCGCAGGATGCTCCAGAAACTGCGCTCCGCGAACACGTACAGCCGCTCCAGCCTCGACGGCTTGACCCTGAACTCGAGGACGGCCACGCCTGTCGCGTCCGTCACGGCTTCTGCGCCGGTGCGACGCGCGAAGCTGGTGAAGCCAATGACGCGGACGCCGCGCACCGGCTTGCCGTCTCCGCCCGACTTCACCGACACGCGCACGGTTGAGCCCGTGCCCACCTGCTGCAGGCTCGATTCGAGCGACAGATCCAACGACAGCGGCGTGTAGAACACCTCGGGCACGAGACGCAGCCCGGGCAACGACGCGCGGACCGCCGCTTCGTCCGCGGGGTCGATCTCCACGAGCTTCGCGCCGCTTTCGGCGATCGAGTCCAGGACCGTCAGCGTAATGTTCCCTGCGAGCGCAGGCGCGGCCGCCAGGCCCATGCCGCCCACGACGTTCGACAGCCTGAAGTCGCGGCGGCCAACCTCATGGTGAAGCGCCAAGAGCGCGTTGACGGTGCGCGACTCCAGGCCGCTCTCTGCCGCGCGCAGGCCGCGGCGGGGCATGATGATCAGCCGCGCCCTGCGAGGAGCGGAGGGGATGACACCCCTCACGCGAGGGACCTCCGCCCCTGCCCCGACAGCGGGCAAGGCCTGGCGGTCGCGGGACGCGGTCCGTCGCGGTGACGTACGGACGGGTTTTCGTGCGGATCGACGAGGGGACAAACTGGTTTTGCGGGCCTTCGACACGTCCGGCCTCCTCGAGTAATTGTGCCCGTACTTCCATCAAGCCGGCCAGACGAACTTTACACAGATCCCGCGTACCTTCACATCGACTGACGCGGCTGGGGCTCGGGCTTGCGCACCCTGGGCAGGAGACACGCAAGCTCCCGATCTCCCATCGAGGGATGAGCCGGGCCGCGGCCTTGGCAACTTTCTGGAGCAGCACAACCGTGAAGGCACAGTTGCCGCAGGCGAGGTTGCCGCGATGCAGTGGTACCCCAGTTGCACTGCGCGGCACGGGGGTTCAGTAATGAGACGCGCCTTTACCAGATTGTGTAGTTGTCGTTCCTTGACTACGTCAGCACGGGCCACTGCGCGCCTGACCGTCGCGCTGAGCTTCGCCGTTCTTACCTCCGCTGCCTACGCCGATCCCATCCGGGTCGTCACGTCCGGGTCGGCCGACGCTCACGAGGGCGACAACACGTTTGGGTTTATGGGGAGCGGCTTCCGCTTCTCGGGCGAAACCCTCATCGGCCAACCGCTTGGGAGGTGCGCGCCCTGCGCGCCCGGCACGAGCCTGGACCTGAGCGCCAGTGCGCCGCCACAGATTTTCGGCGAGCCCGCCGTATTCGATGGGAACACGTTCGAGGGGTTCGGTTTGTTCGGCGGCGTGTTCTATTCGGGGAACTTCACCTTCGATGCGGGGAGCGTGACGGTTCCGGCGGTTCCCCTCGAGGGCTTCGCGACACGGACGGCGCCGTTTGTGTTCACGGGGAGCCTCGCGGCGTTCGACAACTTCCAGTTGAATGGTCCTGCGCTCTTCTCTACCGGCTTGACCGGGCGCGGCACAGCCACGGTTCAGTTCAGCAACGATGCAGGGCTAGGCTTGACTGCGTCGCGCGTGACCTTCGATTTCGAGCCTGCCACCGCCACGCCTGAACCCGCATCCCTCCTGCTGCTCGGCACCGGCCTCGCCGGGTTGGCCGTGCGGCGTCGCGCGGCCGGCCGGCGCGGCGTCTAGCCGATAGCGGACGCCGGAGACTGCGGTACTCATCTACTGCGCACGACGGCGACAAAAGACAACCCGTGGGCAGGAATGGCTGCGTACGGAGGACACAGACGGTGATCACGTCGCGCCCCATGCCGACCGCTAATCTGATGTACCAGTGAGGCTTACATCATCGGACCCTCTGCGGTCAGCGAAGGCAACAGCTATGCAACTCGCGTCGGCGTGCGCATCGGACGCCTGACGTTGACACTTTTTGTCGTCCTGCAGGTGGCCGATGGTCTCATGACTTTCGGCGCGGTGCAGATCTTCGGAACTGCCGCAGAAGGAAACCCAATCCTCGCGACCTGGATCCACCTCGCCGGCCCAGGCGCGGCGTTGCTGGGCGCGAAGGCCATCGCCTGCGGTGGAGCGGTGCTGCTCTACGCGTTTGGGCGTCAGAAGACCTTGGCCGCGCTGACGGGTGTGCTGCTCGCCGGCGCCGTCGTTCCGTGGCTGGCACTGCTCGCCACGTTCCGCTGATCGACCGAGCACACACTCCTAGACGTGCTGATCGAACAGGATCGTGTTTCCATCCGGATCGGCAATCATGAAGCTGGCCGGGCCAGTCGTGCTTTCGTCCGCTTCTGACATCATGTTGACGCTACGAGCTTTGAGCTGGCGCTGCAACTCTCGAATGTCCGTGAACTTCGCGAGTGGCTGAGCATCGCTATTCCAGCCCGGGTTGAAGGTGAGAATGTTCTTGTCGAACATGCCCTGGAACAACCCAATCGCGTGGGCGCCACTCTTCATAATCAGCCAGTTCTGCGATTGAACGCCTG
>JANOJK010000157.1:0-5795 GCA_031408165.1 Acidobacteriota bacterium
TCGTATTCCGCGCGGCCGGTGCGGCGCGCCGTCGCGACCACCTCGGGCTGCTCCAGCATGATCTGCTCGACGCGGCGCCCGATCTCGGCGGATTTCTCGAGCGACGTCCCTGGCAGCGTGTTCACGCTCACCGTGAGCGTGCCCTCGTGGAACTCCGGCAGGAACGAGCGGCCCATCAACGCCACGGCGGCCAGGGCGGCAGCAAGCAGCATCAGCGACAGCCCCGCCACGACGCCCGGATGCGCCAGCGCCGCGGGAAGCGTGCGGCGGTAGAGGGCCTTGAGCCGCGACGCCACCCAGCCGTCGTGTCCGCGCTCGATGGAGCGCGCGCCCGGCAGGAAGGCGTAGCACATCGCAGGGGTGATGAAGATGGCCACCGCCAGCGACGCGGCGATCGACACGATGTAGGCGAACCCGAGGGGAGCCAGCAGCCGCCCCTCGACGCCCGACAGCCCGAAGATCGGCAGGAAGACCAGAATGATGATCGCGGTCGCGAACACGATCGATCCCCGGATCTCGAGCGTCGCGTCGCGCACGACCTCCATCGCGGGGACGCGCTGTGCGGGCGGCCGCGCCGCGTTCTCCCGCAGGCGGCGGACCACGTTCTCCACGTCGATGATCGCATCGTCCACCAGCGCGCCGATGGCGATCGCCATCCCCCCGAGCGTCATGGTGTTGATGGTCTCGCCAAAGGCGCGCATCACGAGCACCGCCGCAGCGAGCGACAGCGGCATCGCCATCAGCGTGATGGCGGCGGCGCGCAGGTTTGCCAGGAACAAGACGACGATGACGACGACCAGCAGACCTCCGTCGCGGAGCGCCTTGACCACGTTCTCCACCGCCACCTCGATGAAGTCCGCCTGCCGGAAGATGCGGCGGTCGATGGTCATTCCGGCCGGGAGTTCTTTCTGCAGCGCGTCGAGCTCCGCGTCGAGCCGCCGCGTCAGGTCGATGGTGTTCGCGCCGGGCTGCTTCTGCACGCCCACGATCACCGCGGGCTTGCCATTGCGCGCCCCCTCCCCCCGCTTGAGCGCCGCCCCCTCGCGCACGTCGGCAATCTCCCGGACGAGCACCGGGCGGTCCCCGTGCAGCGTGACGGCGGTCTCGCCGATGTCCTCAGCCGTCCGCACCCGGCCGAGCGCCTGGAGCAGGTACTCCTGCGAGCCTTCGTGGTAGATGCCGGCGGAGGTGTTCTGACTGGCTCCGCGCATCGCGTCGAGCAACTGCGCCAGCGTTACGCCGCTGGCGCGCATGCGATCGGGATGCGCGATGACCTGGTACTGCTTCTCGGCGCCGCCGATCGGCGTCACCTGCGAGACGCCCGGCACCGCGAGGAGGCGCCGCCGGACGACCGTGTCGGCCGCCGTCCGGAGCGCGAGTTGGTCGTCGGGCTCCGACGAGATCGCGAAAAAGAGGATCTCCCCCATAATCGAGGAGATCGGCGCGAGGATCGGGCGCTCCACCTGCGGCGGCAGCGATCCCGCCACGAGCGACAGCTTCTCCGAGACGATCTGGCGGGCCGCGTAGATGTCGGTGCCCCAGTCGAACTCGACCCACACCACCGCGATCCCGACCGCGGTAGCCGAACGGACGCGGCGCACGCCCGCCGACCCGTTGACCGACGTTTCAATCGGGAACGTCACCAGCGCTTCCATTTCCTCCGGCGCCATCCCGTGCCCTTCGGTGAGGATGGTCACGGTCGGCGCTGTGAGATCCGGAAACACGTCGATCGGCATGCCGCGGGCGACGAGCGCGCCGGCGACGAACAGCACCGCGGACAGCACGAGCACCAGCCAGTGGTGCTCGATGGACCACTGAATCAGCCGCCGCATCAGTGCACGTGTCCTTCCGCCGGCAGCCCCTTCGCCGAGGAGGCGAGCAGGACTTCGTACACGCCGCGCGTGACGACGCGATCCCCGGGCTTCAGCCCGGATCGGATGCCCACGACGCCGGCGTCACGCGGTCCGACCTCGACGCGCCGCTTCTCGAAGCTCTCTCCTGCGACCATCACGAACACGATCGGCCGGCCGCTCTCGTTGAGGATCGCGTCGCGCGGGACGACGAGCATCGGCTGGCGCGCGCGCGTATACAGCACCGCGGTTCCCGCCTGACCCACCATCAGACGCCCCAACGGATTCAGCACCTCGACGTGCAGCGGCAGCGCTCGCGACACGGCATCGATGACGCCGGGATTGCCGATGCGTCTCACGACGACCGGCAGCGGATCGGCCTCACCAGGCAGCTCCAGCTCCACCGCGGAAATCTCCCGGACCTGCGCCACGTCGGTCACCCCGACCAGCGCCTCGATGACGAGGCGGTCCGTCCGCACGATGCGGAAGAGTTCAGCACCCTCCTCGAAGCTTGCGCCCGGCGTCGCCTTGATCTCGACAAGGCGCCCCGCAATCGGCGCCCGGAGGACGAACGCATTCGGTCCGGCGCCAACGCCGCCCCGGCTCAATGTCTCGTCGCGCTGGCGGAGCCGCGACTGCGCGGCGTCGAGCTGCGCCTGCGCCACACCGAAGGCGCGTGTCGCATCTTCGACGCGCCGCGCCGGCACCGCGCGCTCAACGAGCAGCCGCTCGGCGCGATCGCGCTCCGCCTGCGCCGCCTCGACGCCCGCGCGCGCTTCCGCGACCTCGCGCACCAGCGTCGCGCGGTCCTCGAGCGACGCCAGCCTGGGCTCGAATCGGCCAAGCACATGACCCGCGGCCACGACCGTCCCGATCTCCGGCACCGCGCCCGGCGAGAGCCGTCCTGCGGCGGGTGCCGTGACCACCGCCGCGCCCCCGGGTACCGCCGCGATCGTCGCCGGCGCGCGGACGGCGTCGCGCAGCGCGCGCTCGCTCACGACGACCGTCGCAAACGCGTTCGACCACTGCTGCTCCTTCAAGTAGGAGATGGTCGGGGCTCCGACGTCCGGCTTCGCCGCAGCCCTCGCCGCCTCCTCATTGGGAAACACGCGCACCTTCCCGAGGTCGTGGCGATCAGACAGGTTTGGAGCCGACACGACCAGCGCCCAGGCGTACTCTCCCGCCGCCGGGGCGTCGCCTTCCACGCGGAACGCCCCCGGACGGAGCGCGTCGGTGCCCGGCAGCGTGGTCACGCGCCCATCCGCGGCGCGCAGCTCGATGGACGGCCGGCCCGCCTTCAGCGCCTGAAAATCCCGGAGCGTCGTCAGGTGCACCGCGAATCGAACGGATTGGCCGGCGACGAGGGGCGGATGTTCCATGAACAACTCGGTCTTGTCCGTCCAGTTCGTGACACTGCCCTCAGGCAGCTCTTCGCGCGGCGTGGGCTGGGACGTCCTCCGGCACGACGCCGTGAGGAGGCCGAGCAGCACCGCGGTGGCGATCACGCAGGTCGACTTCTGTGTCACGGCACGTTCTCCCATCCGGTGGCGTATTCCAGGTCGATTGCCGCCTGCGCGGCGAGGGCGTCGAGTGTCGCGAGCCGCGCGCGCGCGGCCGACGCGGAGCGGTAGGCGTCGATCAGCTCCAGGATGCCGCGCTCGCCGGCGTCATAGCTCACGCGCGCGATGCGGCGGAGTTGGTCCGCCCGGGCGACGGCGGCAGTGCGGTAGGCGTCCGCGGCGGCGCGCCGCTGCATGACGATTTCACGCAGCGCGGCGACCTCCGCGAGGACGCGCGTCCGCTCCGCGTCGAGCCGGGCGACCGCCTGGCGCTCCCGCGCCTCCGCGCGGGCCCGCTCCGCGCGGGACCGATCGAACAGCGGAATCGTCGCGAGCACGGAAAACACACCGCCGCGATCCGCGCCGGCCGCGTTCGACGTCTTCAGACCCGCGACCACCTCGGGTTCCGGCACATTGCGGCGGACGGCCGCCTTGCGTGCGAACGACGCGGCTTCGGCGTCCTGGACGAGCGCCAGCAGCTCGCCGTGCGTTCGTGTGGCGCTCGCCACGAGGTCCTGGAGCGGCGGCAACGGGCGGGGCGCCGGCCGCGCGGCGGCGGCGCGTATCTGCTGCGGCTCGACCGGTGGAGGCAGGAACGCGGCGAGCACCGCCTGGGCATTCGCCTTGGCGATGCGGGCCTCCACGAGATCGGCGTCGAGCTCGAGCACCTCCCGCTCGGCGCGCAATCGATCGAAACCGGCGGCGTCACCCTCGACCTCCCGTCGCGCGAGCACGTCGGTGAGCTCCCGAAGGTCCTTCACGGCCACGGTGAGCTCCTCCTCGCGGTCCTGCTGCTGGCGAAGCACGGCAAATGCACCCCGCAGTTCGGCCCGGGCGCGGCGCTCGAGATCCCCGGCGCGGAACTCGGCCGCGCGGACCCCCGCTTCCGCCGCACGCACCTCGAAGCCGCGCCGGCCAGTGACCGGAAGCGGCTGCGCCACGGTCAGGTAATCCTCCGCGATGCCGGCCGCCGATTCGCGACTCACCGTGACTCGTGGATTCGGCAGGCGCGCCGCCGCGACGACATCCGCACGGGCAATGTCCACCTGCGCGCGAAGCGCGCGCATGCGAGGGCTGTCCGGCGACAGCCGGGAAAGCGCTTCCGCTTCGGTCAGCACAATCTGCGCGCGCGCGGCCGAGGGGCACAGCAGCACGAGCGCGACGCACACGAATGCGCGCATGGCTCTCCTTGTTGACAACGAGTGACGAACGTACAGACGGGGGGTGTGTTACGAGAGGAGCCGGACCGGCGGGCCGCGAGGCGTATCGATGCGTGATGACGGAGGCCCGTGCAGGCATACCTCGAGCACCGGACCGTGCAGGTTGCGGGTCTCGGCGGGCGACGGCAGTGGGTCGGCCGGATGGGCCGCGAGCGCAAGGACGGGCGCGGCGACGATGTACCCGCGTGGTGCGGCGACCCACGAGCCAGCCCATTGGATCGCCGCCTCGTCGTGATCGAGCGCAGGATCCTCCGAGCCGTCCGCATGAGACGCGAAGTGCCGGTGCACCTCCACCGCCCGAAGCTCGACTGCCGCAGCTCGATGCAGGTGTTCCTGCGGCAGCGCCGGCGCGCCGAGCACGGCCGCTGCAAGCCACGCCGCCACGACGCGTCGAGTTCGCCCGATACCCACCAGCGGCATTATGTCCGCCGCACGCCGTGGGCGTCAACAGGGGCAGGCGCTTTGCAATTCTCATTTCTCGGATTAAGCTCACTGCGTCAGGGTTTGACTGGCAGGATGGGAGTTATTCAGTGGCGAAACGAGTGAGTAATGATCTCCGTCGCTATGCGATCGTCGGTGCAGAGCAGCGGTTGCTGGAAATCGCGGAGGAAGCGGCGCAGATTTTCCGGGTATTCCCCGAGTTGCGCAAGCGGGGTCGCGGGTTGGACGCCGTCGGACCGCGGGGGCGGGATGCCGAGTCCCCAGAGCAACAGCCTCGCAAGCGGCGGCGTCGCCGCCGGAAGATGAGTGCGGAGGCGCGCAAGCGGATCAGCGACGCGCAGAAGGCGCGGTGGGCGAAGCAGAAGGCCGGCGGTGGATCGAAGAAGAAGTAGCCGGCGGGCCACCTCTGGTCCCGCCGCCTAGCCGATCACCGCCACCTCGTGGTCCAGGATGGCGTCGACCTCGAACGCCGCCGTCCCCCCCTCGACGATGACGGGTCGCTCGACGCCGGCCACGAGGAGCCGCGCCACGGGCCTCCTCTGGCGCAGCGGACCGCGGACCTGTATCTTGAACGGGCCCACGCGAATCAATTCGTCCACGGGCGCTCGCCAGGTCGCCTCGCTGGTGAGATTCACGATGTGCAGGATCAGCCGTCCGGGCTGCTGATAGAGATGGCAGTCCACGAGGCCGGTGCCTTCGACGGCCAACGGGAGGCGATCGCCCGC
>JANOJK010000180.1:0-9243 GCA_031408165.1 Acidobacteriota bacterium
GCCTGCGCGACCGGCGTCCACAGCGACTTATCGTTCAAAGTGTCGTCCGTCGCAACCTGCACTGCCAGCGAATAGCCGTAGTCGGTAGGGCTGAGTACGGCCTGGACCTTTGTTGGGCCCTCAGTTGCCGCCGCGAGAGGCGCCACCATCAGCAGATCGCGAATCTCGAACGGCCGATGAACACCGGCCTCGCGCAATGCCTGACGGGCGAGCTCCAGATAGCCGGCACCCGGGAAGAGGGCAGCCCCCGACGCGGTGCGGTGTTCGTTCAAGAACCAAAGGTCACTCGACCACGACGTACTGAGCGTGACTACGCCCGAGGAGTCACTGACGCGAGTCGAGAACAGTGGGCCGGTACAGGGTTGTGGTCGCGGACGTCCATCGTCAAGCAGGCGATGGACCGACTCGACGGCCAAGCCGACCTCGGCCCACGCGCCCCACGCGATCGTGGTGACGCGATTTGGGCGGGCATGCGCGAACGCTTCGAGGAAGGCGTTGGCGGCTACGTAATCGAGTTGCCCCGCCGGACCCGTGATCACACTTGTGGACGAGAACACGACGAAAAGATCGAGCGGATCGTCCCGGGTAAGTTCGTCGAGTACCAGCGTCCCGTAGACCTTGGCGGCGAGCACGCGTTCAATATCGACCTGCTCCTTCTCGAGCAGGGGCTTGTCGTCGATGACGCCAGCCGCGTGCACCACACCGTGAAGTTCACCGTACGTAGCGCGGATCTCGGCGATTACATCGCGCATGCGGGCGATGTTTGTGACGTCGGCTTGCACCATGGTGGCTTCGGCATCAACTGCGCGCAGCGCAGTCAATCCGTGAATGCGAGCGATGATGGGGTGATCTGCACCAAGCGTTCGTTCCAGCTCGGGCCACTGTTCTTCCGGAGGCAAGGCAGTACGGGAGACTAGAACTAATCGCGCGCCAGATTCGTCGTGCAGTTGACGTGCGATGGACAACCCGATGCCACCGAGGCCACCCGTGATCATTACCACTCCACCGCGTCGAAGTGGGAATGGTTGTGCGCTGACGGGCGTCGCGCGCTCATAAGTCCGTACCAGTCGCACGCCGTCGCGCCAGGCCGCCACCACTCCACCGAATTCTGGACTCGACGCCTGTGCCTCGCACACGATTGCTTCGACGACACCGCGGTAGTCCGGAGTCGATCGCCGCTTGGGTGTCGGTAGCCAAAGGTCGACGGCGACGCACGTGATGTCGGGCAGCTCGTGCGGCAGCACCAGTAGCGGACCGAGCACCGTCGATTGTTCGGGCCACGTGACCGTGTCGTCCTCGGTGACCTTCTGGGCGTGGGCCGTCGCGACAACGAGGTGCAGTGGGCGGCGGAGCCCCTCGGCCGCCCACGCCTGCATGAAGAACACGAGGTTGTAGAACCCGAGCTCCTGATTGCGATGGAAGAAGCTGAGGCCGGGCCGCGTTCGTCGCGATCCTCGCCGGTTTCTGGGCCGCGTTCGTGCTCTACCCGCTGCCCGGTCCCGGATTCGATTACACGCAGGTCGGCGTGCCGGCCGGCTGGCCCCATCTCTACTCGGGCTTTCTCGCGCACTTCAACAAGAACTCGAACCTCTCGTGGGCGTTCGACGTGTGGTTCCTCAACCTGTTCCCGCGGGACGCGCCGTTCCGCTTCAACGGGGGCGGCTGGTCCACGCTCAGCTTCATCCCGACGCTGGCGACGATGATGCTGGGGCTCTGGGCCGGCCGATGGCTCGCTTCGGCGCGGTCGATGGAAGACAAGTTGAAGGGGCTCGTCGCCGCCGGCGCCGCCCTCACCCTGGGCGGCCTGGCGCTCCAGTGGCTGCACCTCAATCCGATCGTGAAGCGGATCTGGACTTCGTCGTACACGCTCTACAGCGGCGGCCTGGTCGTGCTCATGCTGGCGGCCTTCTATGCGGTCATCGAGTGGAAGGCGTGGCGGCGGTGGGCGTTCCCGCTGCTGGTCATCGGCGCCAACTCGATCGCCGTCTACGTCATGAGCTGGACGATCGAGCATTTCGTCTCGTCCGCGCTGGTGCGGCATCTCGGCCCCGCGCCGTTTGCGATGCTCGGCGCACCGTTCGAACCGGTGCTGCGCGGCGCCGGCGTCCTGCTCGTCTTCTGGGGCATCCTTTACTGGATGTACCGCCGGCGAATCTTCCTGAGGATTTGAGCGGTCTCCGGCTGGGACGCCAGCTCGGCCATTTTTGGCGTATCGTAGCGTCTGCCCAAACCTGTCACCGGCATCGAGGGGAGACCGTATGACACCCGTCCATCGAGTCCTCGTGTTGGCGCTTCGCGCCACGTGCTGATGCGAACCGACCGCGCGCTCACCCGCGAGCTGACACTGCCGGCCGCCATCGCGCTCGTGGTCGGCCAGGTGATCGCGGTCGGCATCTTCCTGACGCCAGGCTCGATGATCCGCACGCTCGTTTCCCCCCTGTGGGTGCTGATCGTCTGGGTGATCATGGGCGGCATGGCCATCTCTGGCGCCCTTTGTTACGGGGCGCTGGCGGCCCGCTACCCCCACGCGGGAGGCGGCTACGTCTACCTTCGCGAAGCGTACGGTCCGCGTCTCGCGTTTTTGTACGGCTGGAAGTGCTTCCTGATCATGGACCCCGGGATCACAGCCGCGCTCGCGACGGGGCTCGCCACGTACGTCGCCTACATCGTGCCGCTCGGGAACGCGGCGCAGCGTGCCGTGGCGGTCGGCGCCATCGTCACGCTCGCTCTCGTGCACGTGGCGGGCGTCCGCCCCGGCGCGCGGTTGATGACGGGGCTCGCGGTGCTGAAGGTCGCGCTCATCGCGGGACTGGTGGCGCTCGCGCTCGCCAGCCCCGCCGGAGACTGGGCGCACTTCGTGCCGTTCGCGGCGCGGCCGCCGCAGGCGCCGCCATTCGGCCCGGCGCTCGCCGGAGCGTTCATCGGCGCCTTCTTTTCGTTCGGGGGCTGGTGGGAGGTGACCAAGATGACGGGTGAGGTGCGCGATCCGGCGCGCACGGTGCCCCGCGCGCTGCGTCTCGGGATCGGCGCCGTCACGCTCATCTACGTGCTCGCGACCCTCGCGTTCATGTACGTCATTCCCGCCGGCGAGGTCGGCGCCGGCGATGCCTTCGTGGCGCAGGTAGGGACCGTGCTCCTCGGACGCACGGGCGGTGTCACGGTGGCGGCGATCGTCGTTGTCTGCGTGCTCGGGAGCCTGGCCGCCGTGCTGATGTTCAGCCCCCGCGTCTACTTCGCGATGGCGAAGGACGGACTCTTCCCCGCCGCCGCGGCGGCCGTGCATCCCAGGTTCGGCACGCCGGCCCGCGCGATTGCCGCGCAGGCGGTGGTGGCGTCCGCGCTCGTAGCGGTGGGGACGTTCGACACCATCGTCGCGTACTTCATCTTCATCACGGTGGTGTTCCTCGCGCTGACGGTCGGGGCCGTGTTCGTGCTGGCACGCCGTGACCCGGCGTTCAAGGTGCCGGGCCATCCCTGGCCGGCTTTGACATTCCTCGTCCTCGTGGCCGGCGTGCTGGCGCTGCTGGCGCTCAACAACCCGTTACAGGCCGCGCTCGGCGCCGGCCTGGTGACGTTCGGCATACCCGTTTACCATCTGACAGTCAGGACCGCGGCCAACGCCGCTCTCACCGAGGTATCGCGATGACCTGGATCCGCACGATTCCGTTTGACGACGACGAGCAGTTGCGTGAAGCGCGCGCGGCGCAGCGGGCGCTCTACCCCGTCGAGTACGCGCAGCCGACGCATCCGGACCACAAGGACACCGACGGCATCGTCGCGTCCCACTCGCTCATTCCGTCGGCGCTGCACCATGCGTTTGCCGCGTTCGGCGCGCTGATGGCGCCGGATCTGCCGCTGACGCGGCGGCAGCACGAGATGATCACGACCGTCGTGTCGTCCATCAACCGGTGCCAGTATTGACTGGAGTCGCACGCAGAGTTTCTGCGTAGGGTGACCCTCGACGAGGCGTTCGTGGACGCGCTCGCGCGCGACTACCGGTCCGCGCCCATCTCCAGCCAGGATCGCGTGATGCTCGAATACGTCGAGCAGATCACGCGCGACGCGACGCGCATCAGTCCGGCGTTCCACGATCGGCTGCGCGCGGAAGGGTTCGACGACCGCGGGATCCTGCAGATCACGCTGATTGCGTCGTGGTTCAATTACATCAACCGCGTCGCCGACGCGCTGGGCGTCGGCCGCCCGGACATATAATCACGCGGTGCCGGACGCGCCGCTCGATCGCAGTTATCGCCACAACCGCCGGCGCGTCTTCGCGGGCATCTTCCTGGGCTACGCCGCGTATTACCTCGTGCGCAACAACCTGGCGCTCGCGATCCCCGACATCCTGCGCGAGTACCCGGAGCACTCCAAGGCGGAGCTCGGCACCGCGCTGACCGGGTTGTCGATCGCCTACGGGGTCTCGAAGTTCCTGATGGGGTCGGTCTCGGATCGGAGCAACGCGAAGTACTTCCTGCCGCTCGGGCTGATCCTGTCGTGCGGGATCATGGCCGCGAGCGGACTCGTGAAGGCGATCTACAGCTCGCTCGCGCTGCTGATCGTCCTGCAGACACTGAACGGCTGGGTGCAGGGGATGGGCTGGCCGCCATGCGGCAAGTCGCTCGTGCACTGGTTCAGCACACGGGAGCGCGGCCTGGCCGTGTCCTTCTGGAACGTCTCCCACAACGTGGGCGGCGCGCTCGTGGCGAACCTGGCGCTCGTCGGCGTCACGCTGTTCAACGACTGGGGCGCGAAGTTCTATTTCAACGCGCTGGTGGCCTCGGTGGCCGCCGTCATCGTGTTCCTGCTGATGCGCGACACGCCGCAGTCCTGCGGGCTCCCGCCGATCGAGGAGTATCGCAACGACTACCCGC
Organism: Acidobacteriota bacterium; assembly: GCA_031408165.1. Classification (GTDB taxonomy): domain Bacteria; phylum Acidobacteriota; class Vicinamibacteria; order Vicinamibacterales; family 2-12-FULL-66-21; genus JAICSD01. The sequence goes on from JANOJK010000180.1 coordinate 4,872, forward strand.
CGGACTACACGGCGGACCACGAGCGCACCTTCACGTTCCGGGAGATCTTCTTCGAGCACGTGCTCCCGAACCGCTACCTCTGGGCGCTGGCGATCGCCAATGCGTTCGTCTACTTCGTCCGCTACGGGGTCGTGAACTGGATCCCCACCTACCTGGAAACCGCGAAGGGCTTCTCCTTCCAGCAATCGAGTCTCGGCTGGTCGCTGTACGAGTACGCCGCCATTCCGGGCACCATCGCCTGCGGGTGGATGTCGGACAAGGTGTTCAAGAGCCGCCGCGCGCCGGCGACCATGCTGTTCATGACGCTCACGCTGGTGGCGGTCGTGGTCTACTGGCTCAACCTGAACGGGCCGCTGTGGATCGACTACGCGGCGCTCATCGCCATCGGCTTCCTGATTTACGGCCCGATCATGATCATCGGGCTGCACGCGCTCGACCTCGTCCCGAAGAAAGCCGCCGGGACGGCAGCCGGCTTCACCGGGTTCTTCGGGTACGTCTTCGGGTCCGCCATCGCGGGCAGCGGCGTCGGGTGGATCGCCGACCACTGGGGCTGGAACGGCGTGTTCATTGCGATGGTGGCGTGCTGCGTCCTGACGATCGTCTTCAGCGCGATGACGCTGGGACACACCGCGACGAGCGGCACGAGGGAAGCCACCCCCCGCTGACACGTCCGGCAGTTTGAAGCGAGGCATAACCGATGTTCACGGCAACCGCAGATCTCATCCTGCCCGCAACCGTCACCGGCTCGTGGCCGCGGCCGCGCTGGTTCGACGCCAGCATGTGGGGCCGCCCCCTCGACAGCTGCATGCTGGACGTCCACTTCAGGGAGAAATTCCAGGACGCGATGGCCGTGGTCGTCAGCGACCAGGAACGCGCGGGGCTCGATCTGCTCACGCACGGCGACCTGCACTGCGACGAGGACATGGCCGGCCGCTCCTGGCATCACTACCCGCTCCAGCGCTGGGCCGGATTCTCGGGCGATCATCTGCAGCCGGAAGAAACCCGCGCGCCGTGGCTGCACTACCCGCCCGGCACGCTGCTGAACGAGATCTATACCGCCTGGCGCTGGCCCCACGTCGTCGACACCATTGCGCACCGCCCGCTCGATTACCCGAAGATCTGGCGCATCGCGCAGGCGAAGGCCCGCAAGCCCGTGCGCTTCGGCACCTGCTGCTCGCAGGTGATGGCGCTGTTCCTCGACATTCACACGCCGAAGTACAAGGACAAGCGCGAAGTGATCTGGGACATGGCCGTGGCCATGAACACGGAACTGCTGGCGCTGCGCGACGCCGGGTGCCGGTGCATCCAGATCGAAGAGCCGACGCTGCACTTCATGGCCAACACCTTCGGCAGGGATCACGAGGAGGTGCTCTTCATGATCGACGCGTTCAACCGCGAGGTCGAGGGACTCGACGATGTGGAGGTGTGGATCCATACGTGCTGGGGTAATCCCAACATGCAGCGCGTGATGGAGGACACCAGCTACGCGAACTCGATCGATCTGTACCTCGAGCGCTGCAGAGGCGATGTCTGGACCCTGGAGATGAAGGATCGGAACCAGCAGGACCTGGAGCTGTTCGCCCCCTTCAGGAACGATCTGAAGAAGAAGATCTGCATCGGCGCCGTCAGCCACCGGTCGCTCCAGGCCGACCGGCCGGAGGACGTGGCGGGCGAGATTCGCAAGGCGCTGTCGCATATCCCGGCTGAGAGCCTGATCGTGTCGAGCGACTGCGGCTTCGGCCGCCAGGGCTGCAATCGCGAGATTGCCTTCTACAAGGCCACCGCCATCGCGCAGGGCTGCAACATCGTGCGCCGCGAGCTCGGTCTGCCGGCGACATACGTGCCGGCGGCCGATTCGCGCCTGCAGGCCGACGTCGTGCCGAAGCGAGGCAACGCACCCGGCTAGACCCGGCCGAGTCAGACATGCCTGGCACACAACCGTCTGGGACGCCGCTCGTTCCGAATGGCCGGCTCGTGCGGTGGTTCCGCTGGTCCCTGCCCCGTCTCTATCTGCAGCGCTTCCCGTTGCTGCTGGGTTTCCTGCTGGTGGGCTATGTCCCGTTCGCGCTTGGCGCGGTGCCGGCCATGTTCAGGAGCACGCTCGTGCTCACCGCCGGCGGACTGGTCGCGGTCAGCACGTTCGCGCTCGTCGCGGCGATTGTCGTACTGTCCACCAGCCGCACGGTCCTCTTGTGTGGCGCCGCCCGTTTCGGAATTCCCTGGCCCGCCCGGATCCGCCGGTTGCCGCGCGCGAACGTCATCGCGCATCTGGCGCTCGCGGCACCCATCGTGGCGACGGCCGTGTACCTCTCCGTTTCGGAGAACGCCGTCCATCCCCTGATGGCGGTCGCCTCCGTGCTCGCCGGCGCCGGAGGCGCGGCGCTGTTCACGGGCTTCGCGCTTGCGGTGAATGCCTGGCTGGCGGCAGCCACGCAGCCGCTGCCCGACCTGGTAGTCCCTGACACGGAGATGCTGTTCCCCCGGTTGCGGCTGCTGCCTACGCCTCGCGCGGCTGCCGCCGTGGCGGGCTTTCTGCGCCGCGTACGGCCGTTTCTGGGCCCGGGCTACTTCGGCTCGGACGGGGAACTGCAGCCGGCGCATTCGTTCGCCGCCGGCATCTTCGCCGCGTTCGGCGTGTTCTACCTGGGCGCGTACTTTCTGGGCAAGCCGGTCCACGCGGCGGGTGTGCCTGCGCTCGTGTTCATCCTGATCCTGGCCACCTTCGTGACGCTGCTCATCTCGGCGATCGCGTTCTTCCTCGACCGCTACCACCTGCCGACGTTGTTTCCGATCGTCGTATGGGTGTCGGCGCTGTCGTGGGTCTCGGCGTCGGATCATTACTTCGCGTTGACGCCGCTCTCGGGACCGTTGCTTGCGGCGACCCCGTACGAGATTGCCGGGGTGCGGCAGCGCCCGCTCTTGACGGTGATCGCCGTCGACGGCGGCGGCATCCAGGCGGCCGCGTGGGGAGCGACCGTGCTGACCGGGATCGAGGAACGCTGGCAGGGATTTCACCGATCCGTCGGGATCATCAGCGCCGTGTCCGGCGGCAGCGTAGGGACGATGCTGTTCGTGTCCGCTCTGAGAGCCGACCGGCCGCCCGACGGCCGGGAACTGTCGCACGTCCGTGAGGCGTCGCGCCGCGGCAGTCTGAGCGAGGTGGCCTGGGGCCTCGCCTACCCGGACCTGTGGAGAGCGCTCGTCCCGATCTGGTTCGGCCGGTTTGAAAAGGATCGCGGCTGGGCGATGGAGCAAGCGTGGCGGCGCAACTTTCATCCCCATCAGGTACCCACGCTGGGCGACTGGATGGCTGGTGTCCGTGACGGCTGGCTTCCGGCCGTCGCCCTCAACGCCACGACCGTCGAGAGCGGACAGCGATTCTCATTCGCGACGTTCCGGCCACCTGAGGAAGGAGATGTGCGGCCCGGGAGCCGGCCGTGGGGGCTCGGGACTGTGGTGAGCACCTACCCGAACCGTGATATCGACGTGCCGACGGCGGCACGCCTGTCGGCGACCTTTCCGTACGTGACGCCCATCGCCACGGCGATGCCGGATGATGACATCCAGGCATGGCATTACGCCGACGGCGGATACTACGACAACACCGGCATGGGCATCGCGATGCGCTGGCTGGATACCGCGATGCTCGGGCACGAATCGGAGTTCCAGGATGCCGCCGTGGCGTTTGTCCGGATCCGATCGAGCCCGGCGGGCAGGCCGCCACAACCGAAAGAGCGGGCCTGGGCGTATGGGGCGATCGGGCCCATCGCCGCGGCCCTTTCCGTGCGCACCGTGAGCCAGCGGGAGCGCTCGGAGACGGAACTCGAGGTGCTCCAGCGGCTCTGGTGCCAGCGCCACGTGAACATCCAGGCGTTCGAGTTTGCGTTCGAACTGCCCGACGCAAGACGCGCCTCAACGGGCGCGTCTCAGACACCGGGCATGAAGGACCCGCCGCTGTCGTGGCAACTGACGCGGCAGGAGGTGTCCGACCTCGAGTCGGCGTGGGCGAGCGAGAAGAACCAGCACGCCCTCAACCAGTACCTGGCCCTGAAGAGCCACCCGACCGCCGGCGCGTGCGTCGGCGCCCAGCTTCAAATTGGCAATCGGTGACCGTTGACGGGCGGGAGATGGCCAGCCGTCGGATCCTGATGGCCCCCGTCACAGATCCCTTACGGCCGGCCACCCGTCGACCGAGGAGGCCATCGTCACGGCGCGCAGCACGGCGTCCGCAACCACTTCCGCGGCCAGCGTCCCGACAATCGTGACGTTGACGTCGTCCCGTTTCAACTGGCGCGTCGACACCGCGAACAGCTGATCGCCGTCGCCCGTCGTGTGGTACGGCCTGATGGCGCGCGCCGCCCCGCAGTTGGCC
>JANOJK010000202.1:0-3626 GCA_031408165.1 Acidobacteriota bacterium
TCGGGCGATCCAACTGGGGGCGGTCAACTACCTCACCAAGCCCATGAACCGCGCGGAGGTCGTCATCATCGTGCGGCGGGCGCAGGAAGCCCGCGCGATGCGGTTGGAGCTCGAGGAATTGCGCCGGCATGCCGGCCAGCATGCGACCCAGACCCTGGCCGGCCAGATGGGCTCGAGCGCGGCGATCCTTCGGGTGATCGAACAGGTCAGTCTCGTCGCCGCGACCCCTTTCACCGTGCTGATTTTCGGTGAGACCGGGACCGGCAAGGAACTGGTCTCCCAGGCCGTTCATCGCCTGAGCGATCGTCGCGCCCGGCCCTTTGTGGCCCTCGATTGCGGCGCCATTCCGGATGCGCTGCTCGAATCAGAGCTGTTCGGACACGAGAAAGGAGCGTTTACCGGGGCGGACCGCCGGAAGGAAGGGCGCTTCCGTCTCGCGGAAGGAGGCACCTGCTTCCTCGATGAAATCGGCAACCTGCCGCTGAATCTGCAGGCGAAGCTGCTGCGCGTCCTCGAGTCGGGCCAGGTCCAGTCGATCGGCGCGGATCGAGCCACGCCGATGGACGTACGCTTCGTCGCCGCCTCGAATCTGGACCTGCAGGAGCGTGTCGAGCGAGGGGCGTTCCGCGCCGACTTGTACTTCCGGCTGGCGCAGTACGCGATTCGGCTCCCGCCGCTTCGGGAGCGCGTGGAGGACATTCCGTTTTTGACGCGGCGGTTCGTCGAAGAAGCAGCCACCGATCTCCGTCGCCCCATCCAGTCCATCGTACCCGGCGCGCTCGACGTGCTGACCGGCCACAGCTGGCCGGGTAACGTCCGCGAGCTGCGGAATGTGGTGCGGCAGGCCGTCCTCCAGACTCGCGGCCTGGTGCTCCAGCCCGACGTCGTGCGCACGGTGATCGGAGACACCAGGCGGACGTCGCCGCCCGACGCCACGCTGACGGCCGGCGCCTCGCTCCGCGAGATCGCGACGAGCGCGGCCGCCGCCGCAGAGCGGCAGGCCATCTGCGAGGCGCTGCGGGCAGCCTCGGGCAACAAGTCCGCCGCGGCGAGAACGCTCAGGACCGATTACAAGACGCTGCACGTCAAGATCAAGAGCCTCGGCATCCACCCGCGCGACTGGGCCTCCGACGACGCGAGGATTGAGGACAGGGACTAAGGATCCCTGTCTGTAAGATACAGATCCCGGCCGGCGTGTTCGACGACGAGGGTCTCGGCATCCTGCCGCGCCCGCTCGACATCGATCGACGCGCACGTGGCGAACCCCAGCTTCACCCGGCGGCACACCTCCTCCGGGATGCCCGAGGCGAGGGTGATGAGATAGCGCGGCGCGATCTTGCCGTCCGTGCCGATGCGGCTGCCGTAGCTCACGTGTGCCAGGTGCGCGGCGACGCACAGATTGGCCCGCAGCTCGTCGGATCCCTCCACCATCTCGCGGACCTGCTCGAGCGGCGCGTACCCGTACTTCTCGATCAGCCGGCCGTGGGTCGTCGAAATACCCTTCAAATGCGGTGCGTAGATGACGAGCTCCCCGCCGTCCTCGATGATGCCGCCCAGCTTGTAGCTCGCCTTGCCGCCCACCCACAACTCGTCGTAGTGCTCGTCAAGGAGGGCGATCACGCGGCGATAACGCCGCCCGGTGTAGCGGACGTGTACCTGCGAGCTGACCGCCGCCGCCTGTCGCACGGTCTCGCGCAGCCCTCCCGTGAAGAGCGCGTGGGTCAGCAGGCCGGCATCGCGCCGCGTCGAGACCGAGGTGAATGCGATCACGGGCGTCGTGACGCGATCGGCCGCCGCCTCGATCACGCGCCGGGTCGGCGTTTCGATCCGCCCGATCACCCGCTCGATCGTCGCAAGGGCGCCGAGCCAGTGGGTCAGGTGCGTGAGCTCGGGCCCCGCGACCCCGGGGAAGAAATACTTCGCGCCGCCGGCGAACCCGGCGACCTCGTGCGGCACGGTCGCGCCCACGACGAAAATGTAGTCGTACATGCCGGGCGCCAGCCTCGCGTTCAGCTGCACCGGCACGTCCTGCTCCATCAAGCCGTCGCTGAGGGCCGACACCTCGCCGCGGCCGAGCGTGCCGAGCGTCATCAACTCGGACGGGCGGTCCCAGTGATGATCGAAGACCGTGCCGAGCAGCGGCATGTCGGCCAGTCCCGCGCCGATCTTCTGGCGCTTTTCGGCGTCGCTCATCGCGGGATGGGTGCCCTGGGCGACCAGCGCGTCGAACTGGCTGGCGCCCCGGGCGGCCAGTTCCTGCGACAGCATCGGGAACAGCAGGTCCGTGTTGTCGTCCCGCGTCCGATCGGGAATGACCGCGAGGACCCGCGCGCGCGCGGGAATGACCTGCAACGCGTCGCGAACGGCCTGCCGCAAGTCGGCGGCGCTCAGCACGCGCGGCGCCGGACGCGCGGCGGTGGCGCCGCTCACGCGGCCCCGTCCAGCCGCGCCGGCTCGAGCCGGGGCGCGAGCGTGTGCACGACCGCCAGCGCCACCAGGTAGATCGTGCCGCCCACGATGAACATCGGCAGGTAATAGCTCGGGTCCCGGTTGAGCACGCGGCCGGCGAACTCCGCGATCAGGATGCCGCCGACGCCGCCCATGAACCCGCCGAACCCGACGACCGTGCCGACCGCCCGCCGCGGGAACATGTCGGACGCGAGCGTGAAGATGTTCGCCGACCACCCCTGGTGGCACGCCGTCGCCAGGCCGATCAGCAGGACCGCCGTCCACGCACTGTCCGTCTGGCTCGCGAACATGACCGTCGGGATGATCCCCGCGAAGATGCCCATGGCCGTCTTGCGCGCCCGATTCACCGAATACCCGCGCTTGATCAGCGTCGAGGACAGGTAGCCGCCGAAGATGGACCCCGCGTCGGCGATCAGGTACACGGTGGTCAGGTACGGAATCAGCGCCGTCCCGCGGATGCCGTGCTCGGAGGCGAGGAACTTCGGGAGCCAGAACAGGTAGAACCACCAGACCGGATCGGTCAGGAGCTTGCCGAGCGCGAACGCCCAGAGCTGTCGGGTGCCGAGCAATTCGACCAGCCGTGTCTTCGCCGTGAGCGGCTCCTCGAGCCCGTCGAGGATGTACTTCCGCTCCGCCGGCTGCAGCTTCGGGTGCTCGGCCGCCGTGTAATACAGCGCCCACCAGGCGATCAGCCACACGAACCCGAGCGCACCGGTGAGGATGAACGCCATCCGCCAGCCCCACATCGCGGCGATCAGCGGCACGCTGAGGGGCGCGACGATGGCACCGATGTTCGTGCCCGAGTTGAAGATGCCAGTGGCGAAGGCGCGTTCGCTCTTCGGAAACCACTCCGCGACCGTCTTGATGGAGGCCGGGAAGTTCGCGGCCTCGCCGACGCCGAGCAGAAAGCGGGCGAAGCCGAAGCTCATCGCGCTGCTGGCGAAAGCCGTCCCCATCGCGGCGAGCGACCACCAGGCGACCGCAATGCCCAGCCCCAGCTTGGTGCCGATCCGGTCGAGGATGCGCCCCCAGGCCAGCATCATCACGGCGTACGACGCCTGGAAGGCGATGACGATCCGCCCGTAGTCCAGCTCGGACCAGCCGATCTCCTTCTGGAGATCCGGCGCCAGGATGCCGAGCACCTGGCGGTCGATGTA
>JANOJK010000211.1:0-5871 GCA_031408165.1 Acidobacteriota bacterium
TGTTCCTGAACACCATCGTCGAATTCCTGATCGTGGCGTTCGTCGTGTTCCTCCTGGTCCGGCAGATCAACCGGCTGTCGCCTCCGCCTCCCGCGGAGACGCCTCGCGAGTGCCCGTTCTGCGCGTCGGCGATTCCCCTGAAGGCGCGGCGCTGCCCGCTCTGTACGTCGGAGCTGGTGGCGTAACCGACACCACGTTCTCCTTCAGCCGACGCCTGACGGGCTCGGTTGGTCGTGACCGTCTATTCAATCGGGTCCGACGTGTGGATCGTGGACGGCTTCGACGCCCCGGCGAGCGGTGACGCCCTCAAAGCCGTCCGTTCGCCGACTCGCGCCAGCGTGACCATCAGGCCTTGACGCCGGGATGTTCGCCCTCGCTGCCACGCCGCCGTTCCTCGGTCTGGCGCAGCCATTTCTCGAGCAGGTCGAGGTCGACCGGCTTCACCATGTGCTCGGCGAATCCGGCGTCACGCGTTCGCCGGCGATCGATCTCCTGCCCGTACCCGGTGATCGCGACCATCTCGACGTTGGCCAACCCGGACACGGCTCTGAGATGGTGCGCCACCTCGAAGCCGTCCATCACGGGCAGCCCGAGGTCGAGCAGCGCCACATCAGGCAGGAAGGCGCCGGCCTCTTCGATCGCGGCGGCGCCGTTGAAGGCGACACACGTGGTGTGGCCGAGCGCGACCAGCGAATCCGACAGCATCATCGCGGCGTCGGGGTTGTCATCGACCACCAGGATCCGCAACCCGGACAGGCTGGCGGTTCCCCGCGGCGCGTCTCGATCCGCCGCGGTCGGGCTGTCGGCGCCGGTCGCGACCGGCAGGCGCACGGTGAACCGGGCGCCGCGCCCCTTGCCTTCGCTGTACGCGTCGACCGAGCCGCCGTGCGCCAGCACCAGGCTCCGCACGATGGCCAGGCCGAGCCCCAGCCCGCCCGCCGATCGGTCGAGCTCCTGGCGCTCCTGCGAAAACATGTCGAAAATGCGCGGCAGCATGTCGGGGGCGATGCCGCGCCCGCGGTCGGTGACGGTCACGACCGCCATGTGTTCCTGCATGTCTGCCGACACGCTGATCTGCCCGCCGGGATCCGTGTACTTGGCCGCATTGGTCAGGAGATTCGCCACGACCTGCGCCAGGCGGGCGGAATCGCCGTGTACCACGAGGCCGCGCGGGACCTTCACGCTCAGCTCGTGCCGCCGCTCCTCGATCGCGGGGCTCGCCATCTCGATCGCCTTCGCGACGATCTCGCCGATCTCGAGGCGCGCGCGTTTCAGCTGCACTTTGCCGCGAGTGATGCGGGAAACGTCCAGCAGGTCGTCGACCAGCGACACGACGTGCTTGACCTGCCGCTCGATGATCGCCCGCTCCCGCTCGGCGCCGGGGATGTCGCGCAGCCGCATCAACTGCAGCGCCGTCAGGATCGGCGCCAGCGGGTTGCGCAGCTCGTGCCCCAGCATCGCCAGGAACTCGTCCTTCGCGCGGTTCGCCGTCTCCGCCTCCCGTCTCGCGTTGGTGAGCTCGGTGACATCGAAGGCGACGACGGCGATGCCCGTCACGGCGGCGCGATCGTCAAAGAGCGGCTGATACACGAGGTCGTAGAACGTCTCCTCGGGGGCGTCGCCGCGGCGCCGGATGAGCGCGCGGATCGATCGGCCGACAAACGGCTCGCCGGACTCATACACGCCGTCGAGGAGTTCGTAGATGCCCTGGCCGGCGAGCTCGGGCAGCGCGATGCGGATGGGGAGGCCCACGACGTGGCGTCCGGCCACCAGCTCGAGATACTCGCGGTTGGCGAATTCGAACACGTGCGCCGGGCCCTTCAGGATGGCGACGCCCACCGGCGCATGCGCGAACACGCTGGCCAGCCGCACCGCCTGCGCTTCTTCGAGCGATCGGATTTTGGCCCCCACGAGCTGCGCCTCCACGCGCGCGGCGAATTCGCGCGCGGAGAACGGCTTCACGAGGTAATCGTCCGCGCCCGCGTGGAGCCCCTCGATGCGCGCCTCCTCGCCGGCGCGCGCCGAGAGCAGGATGACCGGGATCCGTCGCGTACTCTCGTCGTCGCGCAGTGCCGCGACCAGCTGAAACCCGTCCATGCCGGGCATCATCACGTCGCTGACGATCACGTCGGGGCGTCGGCGCCGGATCGCCTGCAGCGCCGCGGTTCCGTCCGCGACGGCGTCCACCTGGTATCGGCCGGCGAGAAGCCGCGTCAGGTACTCGCGCATGTCCGCGTTGTCGTCCGCAATGAGGACCGTGGGGGCCGACGGGTCGGCCGCGGGTCGCGGGGCCGGTGCGCCGGGGGCCTCCTCTCTAGGCAGCCACCGGAGCGCCTCTTGTACGTACGGCGAAGCCCCGGCGACGGGAGGAGTCGCCTGGGGCGCCACCACCGCGGGTGCGATGCGGTCCGCTGGAAGGTGCGCGGCGCCGAATGGCACGCGGACAAAAAAGACGGTGCCCTGTCCTGGGACGCTTGCTGCGCGAACCGTTCCGCCATGGATAGCTGCGAGCTCGCGCACGAGCGCGAGACCGATGCCCGATCCTTCATGCGTGCGCGCCGCGGCACGATCGATGCGGTGAAACCTGTCGAACACGCGATCGAGATCTTCCGGCGAGATTCCGACGCCGGTATCGCGCACGCGCAGCTCGACGTGCGCCGCATCCGCCGCCAGCTCCACCGCGATCGAGCCCTGGAACGTAAACTTGAAGGCATTGGAGAGAAGGTTGAGCACGATCTTCTCCCACATGTCCCGATCGACGAAGACCGGCGCCGGCAGGGGTGGGCACGTGACGATCAGCCGCAGCCCCGCGCGCTCGGTTGCGGACCGAAAGGTGCTCGCAAGATCCGCGGTGAACGCGGCCAGGTCGGTCGGCTCGAACGTCGCCGTTACCCGTCCGGCTTCGAGCCGCGAGAATTCCAGCAGGGCATTCACCAGCTTCAAGAGGCGCAGCTCGTTCCTGTGGACGGTCTCCAGATCCTCGCCGCGCAGCGCGCGTTCGGGCGAGGCGAGCGCCTCCTCCGTGGGGCCGATCATCAGCGTCAGCGGCGTGCGGAACTCGTGGCTGACGTTGTTGAAGAAGGCCGTCTTCGCGCGATCGAGCGCCGACAGCGCGTCCGCGCGCGCCTGCGCCTCCTGGAGCGCCTGCGCCCCCGCGATCGCCGTACCGATCTGCGAGGCGACGAGCGACAGGAAATCGCGATACGCGTCGTCCAGCAGCAGCCGGGCGCTCGTGCGGGCGACCAGAATGCCGGCAGGCTTGTCAGCGCCCTGCTGCGTGATGGGCACGGCCAGGAGATGGCCGGACGAGGCGGCGAGCTCCGCGGCGTCCAGCACTTCCAGCCGTCCCGTCTCCACCACGGCGGCGACCGGGCCGCAGCTCAGAGGGATCGTGTCCGGCAGTTCGGCCGCCTGAGCGTCCGCGCCGCACATCGCGGCCAGCGTGGCGCCCTGTCGATCGCCGGCGATGAGGTAGATGCGTGCGTGGGGAAGGTCGGCCTCGTTTCCGGCCAGCACACGGCCCGCAATCTCGCAGGCCTCTGTCACCGTGCGCGCGCTCCGCGTTTCGGCCGCCAGCGCCTGCGTCGTCTTGAGACGCCGTTCGCCCAGCACCCGCGCCGTCGTCTCCGTGACGGTGACGAGGACACCGCCGACGCGCCCCGCCTCCTCGCGGATCGGGCTGTAGGAGAAAATGAAATAGCACTCTTCGATGAAGCCGTGTCGATCCAGTGGCAGCAGGAAGTCCACGAGCGTGGTCGGCCGCCCGTCCATGACGCCGGCGAACATCGGCCCGATGATGTCCCATATCTCGGCGAACGTCTCCCGCGTGCTGATGCCCATCGCGGCGGGGTGTTTCGTTGAACCGAGAATCGGCCGGTAGCCGTCGTTGTAGAACTGCGTGAAGTCCGGCCCCCATGCGATGTACATGGGAAAGCCCGTTTCGAGCAGGATGCTCAGAGCCGTGCGCAGGCTCTGGGGCCACCCTTCGACCGGTCCGACGGAGGTTCCGGACCAGTCGATCGATCGCATCAGGGCGCCCATCGCTCCACCCCCGGAGAGGACCGTATTACGGTCCGATGAGCTCATAGACGCATTCTGCCACGCCCTTGTCGTCGCATGGGAGAGCCGTTCTATCAGGCCACCTCACCGTTCGATCTGCCGGAGAGCCGTACTCGCGTACCCTGCGGCCGCCGACGCGCGGCTCGGCGGGCCCGTCACTTCGTCCGCCCCGTTTTCGCGCCCGGTGCGGGATAACCCTTCGACTCGTCATCGAGCACCAGCACCCAGTCGAGCATCTCGCCGGCATCGGGGGGCGTGAAGGCGCGCTCGCCCGTATTCGGAAAGGTGCCGGCCGCGGTGGCCGCCCCTGTCCGGGGGTTGAACCACCACGCCTTCACCGACCGCCCGGTGATGGCGCTCATCTTCACGCTGAACGTCCGGCCCACCGGCGCATACACCATCGCGTAGGAGCCGTTGCTGTCCCGCGTGGAGACAAACGCGTATCGCCCGGCGCCGGGGACGCTCGTCGGGACCGTGCTGGTGACGACGAGGTCGGCGTCCGGAATGCGGGAGAGAAACGGCCGCGACTCGAGCAGCGCGCGGGCGTGCTGCATCTGCGCGGCGCCCGGTTGATCGATCGCCTCGAACCATGGCATCAGCGGGTTGTTGACCGGTTTCCTGCCAGGCGACCACATCTGCCACACCGAATGGTGGCCGTAGGTGTGCCCGAAGGCGCCGGTGAAAAGATCCCAGTACAGCGGCCGGCGCACGTCGGCGCCGATCGAGTGGCCGAACTTTCTCGCGTCGAATGAGACGGGATGGTCTTCGTAGATCGGCTCGCCGTCGAGCACGGGCTTGACCGGCGTGCGGTCGTAATCGGCGCGCGTCAGGTCATAGCGGCCCGTGAACTCGGCCACGTGCCCGTTCTGCCGCATGTTGAAGTCCAGCCACTCGTCGTCGTGGAACCAGGAGGAGGAGCTGTTGCCGCCGGGCGGATGCAGCGTGATGAGGTGCGCGCCCTCGTCCCCCTTCCTGAGCCCGCGCGCCATCGCGCGCGTGATGTCCATGTGCATCGCCGTCTCGACCGGCCGATCGCCGCCGACGATCCAGATGATGCCGGCGTTCCGGTAGCGGCGTCCGAGCCACTCGCCGTAGGCTCCGGCATTGGAGGCGGTGAAGATCTCCGGACCGGCGCCTCCGCGCTTGTTCCACTTGTCCCCCCACGTCGGCAGCATGCCGACATAGATGCCGAGCGCGTTGGCGCGCGCGACGATCCAGTCCACGTGGGCGAAATAGGCTTCGTTCGGACGGGTCGGGTCGTTGCCGGCGAGCGGGCGCTCACCGTAGGAGTTCGGGTCGTTGAGACCGTCGAGTTCGGCCAGCACCACGGCCTGCACGACCGTGAAGCGGCGCTCGGCGCGGTTCTTCAGATACCGCTCTGCATTCTCCCGATCCAGCCGGTGAAACAGCTCCCACGCCGTGTCGCCAAGCCAGAAGAACGGTTGGCCGTCCGCGGTTACGAGGAAGCGCTTGTTGTCGGCAACCTTCAGCCGAGGCAATGGTGCCTGCGCGTACGCCGGCACGGCGAGCGCGAGAACGAGCACCACCACAGGTGTGAGCGGACCGCGTAGCTGATCGAGCATGGTGATCCGGACTTTACGCGATTCCAGCACCAGGATGCGTGACCCGACTGCTGAGCGAATCAGAATTCACGAGTGTCGCGGAAACCGCCGCTCCGTGGAGATAGGAGTGATCGCACGATTTCCCTAGAATGTCGATTTCCCGGAAGGGTGGAATTTCCCTCCCCTGATTGGGGGGCGAATCAGAGGGCGCTGACGACACTTCTAGGGAGCATCGTAAATCGAAAATCAA
>JANOJK010000258.1:0-4229 GCA_031408165.1 Acidobacteriota bacterium
GAGCGCGCCGATCAACGGTCGGACATCTTCTCGGTCGGCGTCGTGCTGTACGAGCTGCTGAGCGGCCGGAAGCCGTTTGACGGCGACTCGGTTGCGGCCACGATGTACAAGATCCTGCAGGAGCTGCCGGAGCCGCTTCAGAACATCGACCCGGGCCTGCCGTACGAGCTCGTCGCGATCGTGGAGCGGGCACTGGCGAAGCCGCGGGATGAGCGATACCAGCACATGGCCGAAATGCTGCGGGACCTCGCGGTCTACCGTCAGCAACTGATCGGCCACGACACGCCGGCCGGCAGCCGCTTGCCGTCCGGCGGACACGCGCACCCGTCGGATCCCCCACAGCCGCCCCCGTCACGTTCCGGATCCGACGCGCCAACGATCGCGCACGGCAGCACGCCATTCCCGCCGGTGCCCGCAGACCCGTTCAGCGGCAGTCCGCCACCGTTGACACCCTCTCCGCTCTTGACACCGTCGCTCGGCGCACAGATGGGTACTGGAGGGCAACCGGCGCCCCGGCGCTGGATCGCCGGGCTGACAGCGGCCGCCATCCTTGTAGTGGCCGCGCTCGGGCTGTGGGCCTGGCAGTCGCAGGCGCCACCCGTGCCGCAGCCTTCGGCTGCCCGGCCCGCTGCCTCGCAGCCACCCATCCTGGCTGCCGACGCGGCTGCCGTCGAGACAGCGCTGCGCCAGGCGACGCAGGCCCTCGCGTCGGGCGACTTCGCGGAGGCGCAACGGCAGGCCAACGCGGTCCTGGCACTGGCCCCCGATCACGCGGACGCGCGGCGGGTGCGGGAGCGCGCTGCATCGACCCTCGAAAGCGTCACCCGCGATCTGAAGGACGCGCGCGCACATCTTCAGGCGGGCCGGTTCGACGAGGCGTCTCGCACCGCGGGGAGCATCCTGAGCGTCGCACCCGGACACCCCGAGGCGCGCCGGCTGATGCAGGACGCTGCCGGCGGGTCGCGCGGGCGCGGAGCAGACGAGGCGCGCAGGCGTATGACCCAGGCCAAGAACGCGGCCCGTGCAGGATCGGCCGCGACACTTGCCACATCGTCGTACAACGCGGCGCTCGACGCCGAACGCACCGCGCAGCGCTTCTACGATGCGGGACAGCTGGCCGATGCGACCGCGCGATTCTACGAGGCCAGCGGCCTGTTCCGGAGCGCCGAGCTTTCGGCGCAGACCGAAGCGGCCGCGTCAGTGGAACGCGCCGGGATCGGCAGCGCGGAAAACGAGCGGGCCGAGGCGGCTCGCGCAACGGCGCCGGCCCGCCCGCCGGCCGTGCCCGCCGCGACTCCGGAGCCCCCGTCGGTGCCCGTGACACGTGGCGCGCTGCTGGTCGCGGATCCCCAGCTGCCCGCACCGGCGCCGCCAAAAGTCCTGCCAGCGTCGGGGGCGCCGTCTCCTCCGACCGAGCCGTCCGCCGACAGCCTCATCGCCGAGGTACTGACGCACTACGAGGCCGCGCTCGAGAACCGCAGCCTGGGTGCGCTCAAGCGGCTGTGGCCGACGCTCGGCGGCTCGCAGGAGTCCACGATCCGCAGCGGGTTCAAGGATGCGCGGCGCATCGACGTAGAGATCGCGTCACCACACATCGAAGTAGCCGGCACGACCGCAACCGTCACGTTCCTGCGGCGGTACGACTTATTGACCATCGACGGCAAGGAACTGAGCAGCCGCAACCTGACCACGATGACGCTTCGGCGGGCGGGAGCGGCATGGGTGATCGAGCAGATTCGATTCGACGCAGCGCGATAACCTCACCCCTGGACCAGGAGCGGTGCCGATGCTGAAGACTTTGACGACGGCCGCCTTCATCAGCCTGATCCTTGCGGCGCCCGTCGGCGCGCAGGATCGGCCGGCGACGCTCGCCACGCTGTTCGAAGACATCTTCGGTCCGAGCGGGCTGGTCGTGAGCAGCGACGAGGTCGCGGTGGACGGCACCAACCACGCGGCGCATTTCAACAGCGCGTTCCAGTCGGACTTCCGACTGGTCAACATCGCGCTGACCAGCCAGCTGGCCTCCGCGCCTCTGCCCTCCCCGGCGTCGGGTTTTACCTACCGGTTCGATTCCAACACGGGCACGTTCGTGCGCTCGACGCGCAGCTTCGGGCCGATCCTGACCGAACGTGGTGAAACCATCGGGCGCGGCCGCCTGGCGTTCGGCTTCAGTTATCAGTTCTTCTCATTCGATCAGCTCGACGGCGTCAGACTGACGGCGGTGCCGGCCGTCTTCACGCACGACAATTTCGAGACCGGCGGCGGGCGCACCGACGTCGTGTTCACGCAGAACACCATCAAGGCGGACGTCTCCCAGTTCAACGCCGCACTGACGTACGGCCTGACGGATCGGGTGGACCTGGCCTTCGCCGTGCCGATCATCTCCACGCACCTGTCGCTCGTCTCGAACGCGCGCATTTTCAGGGTCGGCACGGGGCCGAATACGGCGATTCATTACTTTCGCAGCGATGCCGGCGTGGACGGGCGCGGCGACACCCACCAGTTCTTCGCCGAAGGCTCCGCCTCCGGGGTCGGCGACCTCGTCGTCCGCGCGAAAGCTACCCTGATGAAGGAGGAGACGCGTGCGCTGGCCGTCGGCGTGGACGCCAGGCTGCCGACCGGCGACGAGCAGAACCTCCTCGGCGCCGGAGCCGCCGGGGTCCGCATGTTCTCCGCGTTCTCGACCTCGATTGCGGGGTTCGCGCCGCACGTCAACATGGCGTATCAGTGGAACGGAAAGAGCCTGCTTGCGGGAGAGCCGCGCAGCGGACAGAAAGAAGACTTGCCCGACCACTTCCTCTGGGCGGTGGGGACCGACTTCGGCATCAACGATCGGCTCAGCATCATGGTCGATGTGCTCGGCCGGCGCGTCATCGATTCGCCGGTGCTGTCCACCTACGACTTCCAGGCCCGGGGGCCGATCGCCACGGTGTCGCTGCCCGATGTCCGCTTCGAGCGGGCATCGTACTGGGTCAGCAACGCCGCGATTGGCTTCAAGGCCAACGTCCTTCCGCGCCTGCTGATCACGTTCAACATGCGGTTTCACATCAACGGGCGCGGCCTGTCGGACCGCGTCGCTCCGCTGCTCGGAATGGAGTGGGGGTTCTGAGCCGGGCCCGCAAAGCAGAGCGCCTGCCTGGCGGGCCACTGACGATGATCGGGTCTCTTGTCGCGGACCTCGCGTATCTTGAGGTCATGTCGTTCCGGAAGTGCCCCCGGCCACCCTGGGGCGCAGGGTACCGGGCTGGACGGATCGAGCTATCCTGATTGGGCTTGAGCGAGTTCTGGCACAACCTGACCGCGCGGCTGCAGCCGATTCTTCAGAACGACAGCGAGTTCGTTGACCAGGCGTACCGCGACATCCTCGGCCGCCACGCCGACCAGGGCGGCCTCGAACACTACTGTCGCGCCCTGCGGGCGGGGAAGAGCCGTACTGCCGTCCTGATCGACCTCATGAGCTCGGAGGAGTTCCGCCGCACCCTGCCGGTCATTTCCTCCTCGCTGCCCAACCTCGTCGTCCAGCGCCCCGAGAAGTACCGCCGCGTCATCGACCGCACCAACGGCAATTCGATTCTCACGGTGGACACGACGTCCCCCGCCGACCTGGACTGGCTCGAGACCGCGATCATCACCAACGGGTATTACGAGAAGCCCGGCGTGTGGGTGCTCGACGTGGACTTCGACAAGCGCCTCGTCGCCGAGATGCTCGCCGCGTTCGCGCCAAAGGCGTCGATCGAGCTTGGCTGCGCGTCCGGTGCGGTTCTGCAATGTCTCGACGAGTTCGGCATCGCCGGCGAAGGGGTCGAGATCAGTTCGATGGCGATCGCGAAGGCGACCGACGCGGTGCGTCCGCGCATCCACCAGGGCGATCTGCTCGCACTCGACCTGCCGCGGAAGTACGACCTCCTCTTCGGGCTCGACATCTTCGAGCACCTCAACCCGAACAAACTGCACACCTACGTCCAGCGCATCGCGCAGGTCACGAGCGACGACGCGTACCTGTTCTGCAATATCCCGGCGTTCGGAACCGATCCCGTGTTCGGGACCGTCTTTCCGTTCTACGTCGACGGGTGGGCAGAGGACGCCGTCGCGGGGCGCAAGTTCCGCAGCATCCACGTGGACGAGGAGGGCTACCCGATCCACGGCCACCTCGCGTGGGGCGACGCCGGCTGGTGGACGAAGCGATTCGAGGAGGCGGGGTTCACGCGCGATGAGGTCGTCGAGCGCGC
>JANOJK010000273.1:0-3953 GCA_031408165.1 Acidobacteriota bacterium
TCGATCAAATTCCGATGGGACGGATGGGGACGCCGGAGGAGTTCGGCGAGGTCGTCAGCTTCCTGGCCTCACCCCGCGCGTCGTTCGTCACCGGCGTGACGCTGCCCGTCGACGGCGGGTGGGTGCGCGGCCTGCTCTGAGGGAGTCCGAGGGGCGACGCCCCTCGGTCAAGACTAGTGCACGTGACGGTCCCACGAAGACTTGTCCGATCGGCCTCCTGAATAGACGTCGAACTTCCGGCGCATCCGGTTCATCCTCCACTTCAGGTACCGGTACTTGAGCTCGGCCGTCATCCCCCCCTTGCCGTTTCGCAGGTAGAGATAGCCGATGACCAGGCCTCCGAGGTGGGTGGTGGCGGCGACCGATCCGCCTCCTTCGAACGACATGATGAAGGCAATGGCCCCGAGGATCGCGACGAAGTACTTCGCGGGCACCGGGAAGAACAGGAACATCAGGATGGGGCGGTTCGGATAATACATGGCGTAGGCCAGCAGCAACCCGTACAGCGCGCCCGACGCGCCGATGATGTTCGAGAGATAGGTCGCGCGCGCGGCCTCGAAGGGCAGCAGGGCGGCGGCAATCGACAGCAATCCGGCGCCCACGCCCGTTACGAAGTAGTACTTCACGAAGAACCGCGTTCGCCACTGCCGCTCGAGCTCGACACCGAACATCCACAGGATGAGCATGTTGAACAGGATGTGCGACGGCGATCGGGCGTGGAGGAACATGTAGGTGACCGGCTGCCACAGCCAGTACTTCTCGAGTACGAGCTGCGGTTGCAGCCCGAGCCAGTCCACCACCACGGGAAAGATCAGAGAAACGACATACGCCCCGATGTTCACGTACAGGAGGATCCGGACCGCCGGCGTCAGGGGCCCGGGGCCGAACGAGTACGCCATGGTGGAGAGTCCGGGGTTGCGCGGCATGCCTCAATCGTCCAGACGCGTATCGTACCACGCCATCATCACGCCGGGGCGGGCGCGCGTGGCGGGAGCAGCATGGAGACGGCCGCCGCGAGCAGGGGGATGAACGCCAGGCCGACGAGCGTGGGTTCGATGCCATACCGATCGGCGATCGCGCCCACCGCCGGCGCGCTGAGCCCGCCCATCCCCCACGCAAATCCCATCATCAGCGACGACACCGTCGCGGCGCTGATCGGGGCAAGGGCCTGTCCGAAGACGACATTGACCGGCAGCGTCGACTGCAGGAAGAAGCCGCCCACGGCCAGCATCACGATGAACATCCAGCCCGACAGGAGAGGCGCCACGAGCAGGAACGGGGTCGCCAGCACCAGCGACCACACGATCACCCGCCGTGGCCCGAACCGGTCCGCCGCCGGCCCGCCGAAGAACCCTCCGACGCCGCTCGCGAACAGATAGACGGCGACGATCGCGCCGGCATGAGAGACCGTCAGCCCGCGCCTCGTCAGCATCACCGGCACGAACGTCGCGAACGCCAGGGCCGTCAAGGTGCGCAAGACGACGACCGCGTACAAAAGTGAGAGCGGCCGCGCGTAGGGCCGCAAGGCGCGAAAGCCCCCGAGGTTATCGGGATGGAGCGTGATGGGCGGCACGCGCTTGACGAACAACGCGATCACCACCAAGCCTGGAATCGCCAGCAGCGGCGTCCAGCCAAGTCCGAAGTGCTCTGCGGCCGGAGCGAACAGGAGCGGGCCCAGGGAAAACCCGAGCGTGCCGCCGGTGATGTGCACCGACATCGCCAGCCCTCGATGCGCGCCCCCGAGCCGGTGCGCGAGCGCCGCGGCCGGAGGGTGAAACGCGGCGGCGCCGAGCCCGCCGACAACGAGCACCGCCGCCAGCGCCGGCACGCTGGGCGCGAGGCCGACGAAGCTGAGCACCGCCACGGCCACCACCGGCCCGGTCGTGACCAGCAGCCTGGGCCGCCAGCGATCGGCGACGTGCCCGAAACCCACCTGCGACACCGACGCCGCCAGCTGGTACAGCATCGTCAGCGCGCCGGCCGCGGCGAGCGAGAGGTGCAGCTTCGGGATGAGCAGCGGCAGGAGCGGCGTGAACATGTTGCCGTAACCGTCCACCATGAAGTGCGCGCCGGCCATCAGCAGTACGGTGGGATGAATTCGCTTCAAGACATGTCCGGTCAGGCGATCAGGCTTTCGCGATCCGCTTTCGGGGATTGGTCATTTCCGGGCAGCGTACCACAGCGAACAATTCGTCCCGGGCGCCCCGGCGCCGGACACGCGGTGACGCTCGCCTCAAACCGGTCAGTCACACCCCGAGAGTCGGTGGGTGGCGAATCTTCACCAGGCGCGCCTGGGGCTGGCTGCCGATGCGCGAAATAAAAAGGGCCCCCACCTTGCGGTGGAGGCCCAGTGGAGGATGGATGAGAGGCTTGTGCGTGCCTTTCAAAGTGTTAGACGGAACCCGCGCGAAAAAAGTTTGCTCGTCGACAACACGTTGGAGGGCAGGAGTTCAGCCGGAGAGTTTTTTACGCACGAGCTCGTTGACGACTTTGCCGTCGATGCTCTTCCCGGCGAGCGCGCTCATCACAGCTTTCATCACACGGCCCATCTCCTTCTGGGTGGTCGCGCCGGTTTCGGCGATGGCGGCGGCGACGGCCTGTTCCAGCTCTGCGGCGGTTGCCGACGGCGGCGCGTACCGCTCGAGCACGCCGACTTCCGCGGTTTCCTTGTCCACCAGATCCTGCCGGCCGGCGTTCCCGAACTGCTCGATCGAATCGCGCCGCTGCTTGATGAGGGACGCCAGCACCTGCTGCGCCTCGGCCTCCTCGAGCGCGCGCCCCTTCGCGACGTCGCCGTTCATCAGGGCTGCCTTCGCCATGCGCAGCGCGGAGAGCCGCGCCTGGTCCCTGGCCTTCATCGCCTCGGTGATGTCCCGCGAGATGCGTTCCATGAGCGTCATCCGACCATCTTATCCGAGTGCATTCCACCAGTTCTGGAATGCGGTGGAGATGGTGCCGGCGAGGAGCACGGCTGCCGTGATCCGCCAGATCGTGCGGTGCAGCGGCCAGCCCTCGCTCCACGCCCAGGCCGCGCCGTAGCCGGCGGTGATCGCGAGAGCCGGGAGCGCGGCGAGGTAATGCCGCATGTCGACCGGCGTCAGCACACCAATGACGAGAAACGCGAGGCACGAGACGATCCAGCCCGTCAGCGTCAGCGTCAGGCGATCCGTGGCTTGCCTGAGCGCGAGCTGGGCCCCGCCTATGAACGCGAAGAGGAGGACCGGCGCGCCGATGTAGAGATTCAGCGCATACGGCACGGCCCTCAGGCGATCGGAAATCGTGCGTCCCCCGGCGTCTGCCGCGGCTGACGCCGTTTCGTGACCGATGCGGGCGAGCTCCGCACGGTAGGTATCCGTGAAGTGCGCGTAATAGGCGACCACCGCGATTGTCGCCGCGCCAAGCGTCGCGATCGCCACCGCCGCGGCCGGCCCGCGGAGCGCAGGCTTTCCTCGCGACCAGAAAAGCACCGGCGTGACGATGGTCGCGACAAACAGGATCGCAAACGTGCCGGTGTGGGACAGGTAGGCGACGGCAAGCGACAGCCCGAGCAGGGCCGTCCAGCCCCATCGCTTCAGCGTCACCGGGCCTGACCCCATCAGCGCGAGCGCCGCCACCGCGACCGACTGGGCGAACGCATTGGTCAGGTTGCCGGTCGTGAGCACGGCGAGATCCAGCGGGATGAGGTGATAGAGCGCGACCGCCATCGCGGCTGCGAGCCGGTTGCCCCACGCCTTGACCACGATGGCGTACAAGAGGAGGCCGGCCGCAGCGTCAACCGAACAGGTGATGATGCGCAGCAGGGGAATGTCGCCCGCCCCCCTGCGCACGAGGCCTGAAAACAGCGAGGCGAACACATACAGGCCCGGCGGATACGGGAACGAATAGCCGCCCGGCGCGGTCGATGTGAAGTAGAGGTTCCCGCCAAGCACGCCCTGGAAGCGATGCGCGTGGAA
>JANOJK010000313.1:0-4324 GCA_031408165.1 Acidobacteriota bacterium
GTAAATCCAAATGGCTCAACAATAAGCAGTCCAACGGCCAGGGCCGAAGTCCGGCTACGGAGTCCCCGTCGGAGGGGTCGGAATTTGCTACCGGGGCCAGTTGGCTTGGACAAAAATCCGGTGCTCCTCTCCCAAGTCCCGGGCCGCTGGAGTGACTATGGATCGCTCACCGATTACAATTTTGCGGTTCTGCTTCATGGCTTGCCGGACGTCGTCTTCGCATACGAAGTCCGTCGCCGGCTGAGCAATTTCTACACGGGCCACCGCCGAGGGTGCCGACGGTGCCGAAGCTGCGGACGGTGTCACTGGCGCTGACGTCGGGGCTGAAGTCGAGGGTGCGGGACGGTATCCGCGCGACGTGAGGAACTCGTCGATCCGCCGCGCGAGGACGTCGGCGGCGATCCCGCCGGGAACTGCCGGTGGTGCAGGGGGCCTGGGCAAGCGCATTCCTCCCGTGGGTGCGGCCGTCGCCAGGACGTCCCCGCCCCGGGCGGCCGCAGCCGTGGCGTAGACGGCGGGCGTCGTCTCGTAGGCGAGCCGCTTGATGTTCAGAAGGTGCATCGGCGAGATGTTGTCCGACGTGATGTTGCCGCCCCATCCCCCGCAGCCGAGCGTCATCGCCGGATCCAGCCCCGTCGTCAGCCCGATCGACCCGTGCGTCGTCGGCGTGTTCACGACGATCCGGCCCGCGGGTTTCCTCAGCCCGAACTCGAGGATGATCTGATCGTTGCGCGAGTGGATGGACATCGTATGACCCATGCCGCCGTAGCGGAGGATCTCGATGCAGCGCGCGCAGCCTTCCTTCCAGTCCGCGACGACGTAGAACGCGAGGACCGGCGCGAGCTTCTCGATCGACAGCGGGAAATCGCGGCCGACCCCCTGCAGCTCCGCGATCAGCACCCGCGTGTCCGGCGGCACGGGATGCCGGCCGCCTGCGCGATGACGGTTGCGGGGCGGCCGACGAGGGCCGGATTGGGCAGGCGCTGCGGTCCGAGCAGCACGCGCGCGAGCGCGTCGGTCTCCGCCGCCGACAGGAAGTACCCGCCGTTCTTCACGAACTCCCGCCGGACCTCGTCCACCACAGGGCCGTCGACGACGACGGAGTTCGGTGACGAGCACAGGACGCCATTGTCGAATGTCTTGCCGATCACGACGTCGCGCACGGCCTTCGGCACATCCGCGCTGCGCTCGACGAACGACGGCGCGTTGCCGGGCCCGACCCCGTACGCCGGCTTGCCGGCGCTGTACGCCGCGCGCACCAGCCCCATGCCGCCCGTCGCGAGGATGAGCGCGACCTCGCGGGCCTTCATCAGCTCCTGTGTGCCTTCGAGCGTCACGGTCGTCATGCAGGTGATCGCGCCGTCGGGCGCGCCCGCGCCCCGCGCGGCGGCGGTCATGATCTCGGCGACGCGCGAGATGCAGCGGATGGCGGACGGGTGCGGGCTGATGACCACCGGGCACCGCGCCTTGAGCGAGATGAGGATCTTGTAAATCGCCGTCGACGTCGGGTTCGTGGTCGGGACGATGGCGCAGACCACGCCGAACGGCTCGGCGATCTCGATGACCTTGCGATCCTCGAGCCGCCGGATCACGCCGACGGTCTTCATCGGGCGGATGAACTCGTAGACCTTCCCGGACGCGAAGAGGTTCTTCTGGACCTTGTCGGCGATGACGCCGTAACCGGTTTCCTCGTGCGCGAGCCGGGCCAGGGCTTCGGCCTGGGGGGTGACAGCGGCCGCCATCGCGCCGACGATGGCGTCGATCTGTTCCTGGGAGAGCTCCGCGAGCACGGGGGCGGCTGCCTTGGCGCGCCGCGCGAGGGATCGCGCCTCGGCGATGGAGGCGAGATCGCGGTCCGTCTGGGCCATGGACTACGCGCCCTTGGCGTCCTTCGGGGCTTTCGGCAGGACCTTCTCGACTTCCGCGTGGGGCCGTGGAATCACGTGCACCGAAATCAATTCGCCGACACGCCGGGCGGCGGCGGCGCCCGCGTCGGTCGCGGCCTTGACGTCGCCGACATCACCGCGCACGAGCACGGTGACGTAGCCGGCGCCGATGTACTCCTTGCCGACGAGAATCACATTGGCGGCCTTCACCATCGCGTCGGCCGCCTCGATGGCGCCGATCAGGCCGCGTGTTTCCACCATTCCAAGAGCATCCACGCGCAAACGCTAACATATTGCTGTACCTGCCACAACTGCGGTACCATTCCGCCCGATCCTGATGCGTAGCACACTCACGCGTTCGTCCCTGGCGCTCCTTGCGTGCGCCGCGCTCCTCGCCGGCTGCGGCGATAAAAAGGAAACCGAGCCAGCCGTCGCGACGCCGACCGTGACTTTCAGCAGGAATCGGATGCCGATCGGCAGCGCCGTCACGCTCACCTACAGGTTCGCCGTCGCCCCGAATGCGTCATTCGACAAGGATTACTGGGTGTTCGTGCACGTCCTGGATCCCGAAGGGGAGCAGATGTGGACCGACGATCACCAGCCGCCGACGCCCACCACGAAGTGGAAGGCCGGGGCGACCGTCGAGTACACGCGGACGATCTTCGTGCCGAACTACCCCTACATCGGCGAGGCGGTCGTGCGGCTCGGCCTCTACGACGCGCCATCGGGCCAGCGCCTGGTCCTCGATGCCCCCGAGGCGTCGCGCCGCGAGTACATCGTCGCGAAGACCCAGATCCTGGCCTCCTCCGAGAACATCTTTCTGATGTACAAGGACGGCTGGCACCCGGCCGAAAACGACGTCAGGAACCCGCAGACCGAATGGAAGTGGACGAAGAAGACCGCCACGCTCTCGTTCAGGAATCCGAAGAAAGACTCGACGCTCTACCTCGAATACGACGCGCGCGCCGACCTGTTCACGCCGCCGCAGCAGGTGACCCTGAAGCTGGGCGAGGCCGTGGTGGGGCAATTCACGGCCGACGCGAAATTCGGGAAGATCCTGACATTTCCGATGACCGCCGCGCAGCTCGGCCCGGCCGATATGGTGGATCTCGCGATCGACCTGGATCGGACGTTCAAGCCGGGGAACGCCGATCCCCGGGAGCTGGGCATCCGCGTGTTCCACGCGTCCGTTGAACCCAAATAGGGGTATTTCGAGCTCATCTGTAGGGTTTCTGGACACGGCCCCAACCAAATGGTAGGATGGGTCGTCCCAATGAGCGTGTTCAAAACGGTTCGGCTTGCCATCGGCACGTGTGTGCTCGTGGCCGCAGGCTCATCCTTTGCCTCCGCCGAGATCGTTTTCATGACGTCCGGCAGTACCGTTTCGGTCAAAGGGCACGCCAGCGTCGGCGAGACGGTGGTCTTGACGCTGAGGTCGGGCGGGGAAGTGACGCTCGACAAGAATCTGATTGAACGGATTGTCCCGGACGAGGTCCCGTACCCCGAACCGATGCTTGAACAGGCGCCCGCGGAGGCGCCCCGGGCCGCGCCGGAGCCCGTGGTCACCGCCCTGCTCCGGGATACGGCCTATGCGGGCCTGATCACAGCCGCCGCCGAGGCGCATGGCGTCAACCCGATCCTGATCCAGGCCCTCATCCAGGTCGAATCGAACTACCAGCCCCGCGCACGCTCCTCGAAGGGGGCCATGGGCCTGATGCAGTTGATGCCCTCGACCGCCAGGGAATACAAGGTCCGGAATGCGTACGACCCCAAGGCGAACATCAACGCCGGCGTCAAGAAGCTCAAAGGGCTCATCGAGAGGTGGGGCGTTGACCTGGCCCTCGCGGCATACAACGCCGGGGAAGGGGCCGTGATCAAGTTCAACGGCATACCCCCGTACCGCGAGACGCAAAATTACGTCCGGAAGATTCTGTCGATCTCGGGTATTCGTTAGGCTTTAGGCGTCAGGCTTCGGACGATGGGCGTTTTGGACGGGTCATCCCCCCGTTTTTCCTCGAGCCCGGGGTCAAAAGGTTAAAGCCTAAATCCCTCCAACCCGGTCTAATCCAATTAGTTGTGTAGAATTGGACGGGGGACCTTCTCCTTCAAACAATGGAATACCGATGCAGGCTCGGGACACCGGGCGGAGACATCATCGAGGGCGTGTACGTCGCCGATAGCGAGGCGCGGCTCCGCCGGGAGTTCGAGGAAAAGGGGCTTCTCGTCCTCGGCATCCAGGGGGCCGGCCGCCGCGCGCTGGCCGGGGTCCACCTGCCCGCCCTGCCGAGGCGACGGAAAGTCCCCAGCCGGGAGTTCCTCGTCTTCAACCAGGAGCTCGCGACGCTGCTGAAGGCGGGCATGCCGCTCGTTCAGTCGCTCGACATCCTGCGCCAGCGCATCACGAATCCGGTCTTCAAGGTCGTGCTGGACGATGTGTA
>JANOJK010000356.1:0-2437 GCA_031408165.1 Acidobacteriota bacterium
GGCTCGGCGCGATGGTCAGCTCGGCGTTACCGATCGACTCCGGCAGCCCCTTCGTCAGCTCCTTCCAGGTCGTGCCGCCGTCGGTGGACTTGAACACACCGCCCTTGCCGCCCCACGCGCCGTTCTCCCACGGGCCCTGCCGCCCTTCGAACAAGGTGGCATAGACGATGGCGGGATCGGTGGGGTCGATATCGACGTCCTTGCCGCCGATGTTCTCGTCCTTGTAGAGCACGCGCTGGAAGGAGGCGCCGCCGTCGGTCGAGCGGAAGATGCCGCGCTCTTCGTTGGGCCCGTAGGGATGACCGAGCGCGGCGACGAACAGGCGGTCGGGATTCGTCGGATCGATCTCGACCCGCGCGATCTGCTGCGTGTCGCGGAGCCCGAGGTGCGTCCAGGTCTGTCCGGCGTCGGTGGACTTGTTCATCCCGTCGCCGATCGCCAGTTCCGGCCGCTGCAGCCCCTCGCCGCTGCCGACGTAGATGACGTTCGGATCCGAGAGCGAGACGGCGATCGATCCAATCGAGCCGGTCGGCTGATCGTCGAAGATCGGCGTCCACGTCCGCCCGGCGTTGATGGTCTTCCACACGCCGCCGTTCACCATCCCCATGTAGAAGGTGAAGGGCTGGCCCGGCACGCCCGCCAGCGCCTTGGTCCGTCCCGCCCGCATCGGGCCGATGTTGCGCCACCGCATCTCCGAGAACAGGTTCGCGTGGGCGGACCGGGGAGCCTGGCGCGCGGGCAGCGGGATGGCGGCCGCGATGCAGAGGACGGCTCCGAGGGCGAAGGCGGTCTTGCGAAACATGTGGAATCTCCGGGGACTGAATTGAAGGCGCCAGTATATATGCGGCATACTGGGCGGGCCGCGTCCTGCATCTCCAGAAGACGGGGGAGACATGCGTCCATTCTTCAGAGCCACCGGTATCGTCCTCGGCCTTGGCGTGATGGGGTGCGGAGGCATCCCGGCGCTCGGTCCCACACCGGCGGACGAAGGGATTGTCATTTACGTCCACTCCGCCTACGCGGGCCCGGGGCAGGCGCTCAACGTCGACGTTTCGGATCTCGCCAAGGTACAGGGCTCCTGTTCGGGAGGCGCCGAGGGAGAAGTCCCGACCTGGGACGACTGCATCTCGTCGGTGAAAGTGCAGCGGGGATGGACCGCGACCCTGTATCGCGACGCGAACTACAAGGGCGCGAGCGTCACCCTCACTGCCGACACGCCGAACCTGCGCGACCTCTCCGGGCCGTGCGCCAAGGACGGCTTCAACGACTGCGTCTCATCGATCCGCGTCGCGCGCCAGTGACCGCCGCGGCCCTGTCGATGCCGGTCCGTCCCGCCGGTTGGTCACGAAGGCAGCAAGACACAAAGGCACGAAGCGGACGTCGGTCTGCGCGCCGAAATCATCGACCATCGCGAAACCGCGCATCGCTCAACCCCACGACGTCCTCCACGTGCGCGCGGTAGATCCCGCCCGCCTCGGGCGTCCGCTCCAGTTCCGCCGGCGACATGTCCTGCCGCGCCGACGTGATGAAGAGTTCGTTCATCGCCGCGCCGCCGAATACGGCGCACGTCGGGTTCTTCGCCGCCAGCGCGATCTCGCGCTCGAGCGTGCCGTCGGGCCGGTAGCGGCGCACCATCGCGGCGCCCCACGCGGCGTTCCACAGGTAGCCCTTCGCATCGACGATCGATCCGTCGGGCTGCCCCTCCTCGCTGGCAAGCGTCGCGAACGCGCGCACGTCCGAAACCGATGCCGACGCCGCGTCGTACCGGCACTGCATGATCCGCCCGGTCGGCGAGTCGCAGAAATACATCGTCCCGCCATCCGGGCTGAAGGCGATGCTGTTGGCGATGCCCACGGGCGGCAGGTCGAGACGGCGGAGGCCCGCGGCGGTGGACCACTGGTAAAAGCTCCCGAGCGCGGGATGCCCGTCCGCCTCGTTCATCGTCCCGAACACGAAGTTGCCGGCGCGATCGGTACGGCCGTCGTTGATGCGCGTGGACGGCAGGTCGCGCTCGACGTCGGCCAGGAGCGTCACGGCCGGCGTGCCGTCCGCCGTGGTGCCGATGTCGGCCCGGAACAGCCCGGTCGCGAGCCCGAGCAGCAGCGCGCCGGATTCGCAGAGCGCGAGCGAGCCGAGCCGATCGGGTAGCGGCCAGCTGCGGGTGCCAGCCTCGTCGTGCATCCACAGCCGTGACGCATGGATGTCGGTCCAGAGGAGCGCGCCCCGCTCCCGCCACCAGACGATGCCTTCCGCCAGGTGGCAGCGGCAGTCAACGAAGAGTGACGCTCGGGCGCCGCTAGACGTCGCAGATCTCCATCGCCTTCGCCAGCAGGGGTGTCGTGACGGCACCGAGAAACTCTCTTCGACGCATGCTGGCCTCCCTGGGCGAGCGGATTCTATCTCACGCCGGCGTGCCGCGGCCGGGCACGCGATCGAC
>JANOJK010000364.1:0-4440 GCA_031408165.1 Acidobacteriota bacterium
CTGATGGACGGGCTCCTGCGGGCCGGGGCGCTGGACGTGTTCTATACCGCGGTTCAGATGAAGAAGAGCAGGCCCGGCACGCTCGTGACCGTGATCGCTCCCACGGACCGCCGGCATGCGCTGACGGACCTGCTGTTTGCCGAGTCCACCACCATTGGCGTCCGATACGACGAAATGTCGAGGACCTGCCTGGATCGGGCCACCGAGACCGTGACGACCCCGTACGGGGACGTCCGGTTCAAGATCGCCCGCCGGGACGGCCGGGAGCTGAACGCGTCGCCGGAGTTCGACGATTGCGCCCGCCTGGCCGCGCAGCACGGTGTCCCCGTGCGGACTGTGCAGGCCGCGGCGGTGAAGGCTCGAGGCCGGTAGCAGCCGCGAACAAGGCCGGCCGGGCCGCGTGAAGACGCGGAACACGCGGATAGAGATAAAATCGATCGGATGTCGCGCTTCTACCTGACGACGGCTATTGACTATGTGAATAGCCGCCCCCACCTGGGGACCGCCTACGAGAAGATCACGGCGGACGCCATCGCCCGCTACAAACGGCTCTGCGGGTTCGAGACCCTCTTCGTCATGGGCAATGACGAGCACTCCCAGAACGTCTTCCGGAAGGCGAAAGAGCAGGGGATGGACGCCCTGGCGTACTGCGATCGGATGGAAGGGGAGTTCCGCGCCGCCTGGGATCTGCTCGACGTCTCCTATGACGACTTCATCCGGACGACCGAGCCGCGCCACAAGGCGGCCGTGCAGGAGCTCGTCCGGCGGATCGCGGCGAAGGGGGACGTCTACGAAGGGTTCTACGAGGGGTGGTACTGCGTCGGCTGCGAGGCGTTCAAGCAGGAGAAGGACCTCGTCGACGGCAAGTGCCCGCTCCACAGCACGGTCGACTGGATCAAGGAGAAGAACCACTTCTTCCGCCTGTCCGCGTACCGGGACGCGCTGCTCGCGCACTTCACCGCCAACGCCGGTTTCGTGGAGCCCGACGCCCGCCGTAACGAGATCCTGCGGCTGATCGAGGCGGGGCTCGACGACATCTCGATCAGCCGGGCCGGGCAGTCATGGGGCATCCCGCTGCCGGACGATCCCGGCAGCGTCGTCTACGTCTGGTTCGACGCGCTCATCAACTACATCTCGGCGGTGGGGTTCGGTACCGACGAGGCGATGTTTGCGAAGTGGTGGCCGGCCGACCTGCACGTCATCGGCAAGGACATCACGCGCTTCCACGCGGTGATCTGGCCGGCGATGCTCATGAGCGCCGGCTTGCCGCTGCCCGGCCGAGTCTTCGGCCACGGGTTCATGTCGGTGGACGGCCAGCGGATGAGCAAGACGCTCGGCAACGTCATCGATCCCACCGAGGCGGTGCAGCGGTTCGGCGTCGATCCCCTGCGGCTCTACTTGATCAAAGAAGTCACCTACGGCGGCGACGGCGACTTCTCATGGGCGCGCCTCCAGGAGCGCTACAACACGGACCTTGCGAACAATCTCGGCAACCTGGTCAGCCGGATCGCCGCGATGGCGGAGAAATACCGCGGCGGGCGCGTTGCGCCGGCGGAGGCCCCCGGACGGATCGCCGGGGTCGCCGCGACGGCGCTGCTGGATTACCGCGACGCGATGGACCGCTTCGCGCTCGAAGGCGGCGCCGCGGCGGCGTTCCGGATCGTGGACGCCGCGAACGAGTACATCGCGGAGACCGAGCCGTGGGCGCTGGCGCGTGCCGAGAACGAAGCCAGCAGCGTGGCGCGCTTGAGCCAGGTGCTGTTCGACGTCGCGGAAGCGCTGCGTGTCGCGGCGATCCTGCTGCTGCCGATCGTCCCGGCGTCGGCGGCGGAGATCCTGCGCCGCGTGGGGGAGACCACGCCTGCCGATCGCCTGACGCTCGACGCCGCGGCCTGGCGCAACCACGGTGAACGCACGATCGCCAAGGGGGCCAATCTGTGGCCCCGCATCGAACCCCCCCGCAGGCCGGACCTGCCCGCCTCCGCCAAGGCTACGGCGGGCCAGCAGGTCGCGCCTGCCGATACCATCGAGTCCACCCGCAGGCCCGACCTCGCGGCCGGGCGTGCCAGGAGCCAAGACGTGACCGATCAGCCGACCCCTCCAACCGCGCCCGTCGCGCCCGTAGCGCCCGCCGCGCCCGCCGACAACCGCATCACCATCGACGACTTCCTCAAGATCGATCTCCGCGTAGCCAAGGTGCTCGCGGCGGAAAAGGTGCCGAACTCGCGGAAGCTGATGAAGCTGTCGATCGACGTCGGCACCGAGCAGCGGACCCTGGTGGCCGGCATCGCGGAGGCATACGAGCCCGAGCAACTCGTGGGAAAAACCGTCGGCATCGTGTTCAACCTGAAACCCGCCAAGCTGATGGGCATCGAGTCCAACGGGATGATCCTCGCGGCGAGCCCCGAAGGGGGCAAGCCCGTGCTCGTCGCGTTCGACGGCGACATCGCCCCGGGCTCCCGGATTAGATAGATGCGAACGAACGCTTGATCGACTCCCATTGCCATCTGGCGGACGAGGCGTTCGAGTCGGATCTCGATGCGGCGATTGCGCGCGCGCGGGCGGCGGGGCTCACCGAGGCGCTCTGCATCCTTTCGGCCGGCGACGAGGCGGAAGCGGCCCGCGCACGCCGCGTGCGGGAGCAGTGGCCCGCCGTGCGCTTCGCGACGGGTGTGCATCCGCACAACGCCGGCAACTTTGCCGGTCGCGTGGAGGCGTCGGCGGAGGTCACGCGGGCGCACGCCGCGGCGTTCCAGGCGTCCGGCATCGGCGAGATCGGGTTGGACTACCACTACGATTTCGCCCCGCGCGACGTGCAGCAGGCGGTCTTCGCGGTCCAGCTCGCCCTGGCGCGCGAGCGGGAGCTCCCGGTCATCATCCACACACGGGAGGCGACCGACGACACCTTTGCCATCCTCCGGGAGGCAGGGAACATCCAGGGCGTGTTCCACTGTTTTACGGGCGACACCGCGATGGCCCGGCGGGCGATGGCCATCGATTTTTACCTCTCGTTTGCCGGCATCGTGACCTTTCCGAAAGCCGCCGGGCTGCGCGACGCGGCGAAACTCGTCCCCTCGGACCGGCTGCTGATCGAGACCGACAGTCCGTATCTCGCGCCCGTGCCGTACCGCGGAAAACGGAACGAGCCCGCATATGTGGGGCGGGTCCTGGAGTCGCTCGCCGCCGTGCGCGGTGAGGCGGCGGCGGACCTCGAAGCGCAGGTCGCCGGCAATTTTGTGCGGCTGTTCGGGGCAAACCGCGTCACCGCAACGGCTTAGCGCGTTGACACCTTCGTGCTGAGTCCGATATTGTGAAGCGCACCCTGGCGACATGCATGTGACCGATACCGCGCAAAAACTTCCCGTGACGGTGGACCTGGCGCAGATCTTCGAGCCAATCCGCGAGGATCTCGAACGCGTCGAGCAGGAATTCGTCCGGCACATCGAGTCGCGCGTCGCGCTCATCCCCGAGATGGGGAAGTACATCCAGAAGAGCGGCGGCAAGCGCGTGCGCCCCGCCGTGCTCCTGATGGCGGCGCGCCTCGGCGGCTACTCCGGCGATCGCGCCGTGCTGAACGCGTCGGTCGTCGAGTTCATCCACACCGCGACGCTCGTCCACGACGACATCATCGACGGCGCCGACCTGCGGCGCGGCCGTCTCGCCGTGCACTCGCGCTGGGGCAACGACATTACCGTCCTGCTCGGCGACTACCTCTACATCAAGTCGATGGCGATGGCGCTGACGCAGGACTCGCTCGAGATCGTCCGCCTGCTGTGCGACGTCACCCTGCAGATGATCGAAGGGGAGCTGTACCAGCTCACGAAAACCGGCGACGTCGACATCACCGAGGACGAGCACTTCGAGATCATCCGCCGCAAGACCGCGTACCTGTTCGGCGGCTGCGCGCAGATCGGCGGCGTGCTCGGCCGCGTCACGAAGGAGCAGGAGCACGCGCTCCGCGAGTTCGGTTTCAATCTCGGCGTCGCCTTCCAGCTCGTCGACGACCTGCTGGACTACACGGCGGACGAGAGCGCGCTCGGCAAGCCCGTCGGCGGGGACCTGCGCGAAGGCAAGGTCACGCTGCCGATCATCTATCTGCTGCGCGACGGCGGCGAGCCGGCCGACCGGGTGATCCGCAGCGTGGTCGCGGACCGCGCCGTCACGAAGGAGCAGTGGCGCGACATCATCCGCATGCTGCGCGAGCGCAACGCGCCGGAAATGGCTTATGCGAAGGCCACCGAGTACGCCACGCTCGCCAAGAAGTCGCTCGACGTATTTCCACCCAGCCGCGAGCGGGAGGCGCTCGTCGCGCTCGCCGACTACGTGCTGTCGCGCGACCGGTAGCTGCCACGGCCGGCGGCCCGCACAAAGGTCACGAGGCCTCACCAAGACCACCAGGCATTTTTTGATCTCTGTCCTCTTAGTGATCTTGGTGATCTT
>JANOJK010000382.1:0-1614 GCA_031408165.1 Acidobacteriota bacterium
CTCGTCGTGCGTGCGAAACGCCTCAGATATCAGGACGATTATCCCGGCGACGACTACGGCCTCCTGCAGGCGGCGGCATGGGCCGGACTCTACATCACGCTGAACCTCCAGCTGACGGGGGCGCCAATCGACAGGTGGTTCTATGGGTCCACGTACGCGATGGCAGCGTCGCGAATCGACCGGTTGTTTTACTGGTCAACCTACGTGACGACATGGGTCCTGCCGGTCGTGGGCCTGCGCCTGGGCATTCGCGAGAAGGATCGTCCGCTGATCGACGTCAGCCTCGCCATGGCCCTGGTGACACTCGTCACGAACAGGGAGTACCTGAGCCGGCCTCAGCACACGTGGGACCCGATCCTGCTCGGCGTCTTCCTGATGGCCGTGGCGCTCGCGACGCGCCGGTGGTTGTCGCGGGGCCCGGACGGCCAACGGGGCGGGTTCACGCCGGCGCGCGTGCTCAGCAAGGACAGCGCGGTTGTGACGCTGCTCAGCGCGGCGTCGGTGAAGTTTCAGCCCGGCGTCCCCTCCCCAGGGCCCGATCCCGTCAAATCGGACTTCGACGGGGGCCGCTCCGGCGGCGGGGGCGCGAGCGGCACGTACTAGGCTAGCAGGCTGATGAAAAACGCGAAGCTGCCAAGGCAGAAGGCACAAGGCAGAAGGCAGGACACTGAGATCGCGCCGCAAATCTACATGTTCTGCATTTTGCCTTCGACCTTTTGCCTTCAGGTTGGCACTCTTTCAGCAACCTGCTAGGTCTGAGTTTTCTCGGATCGGAGCGCGACCACCGGGTCGTCGCGGGTCGCGCGAAGGCCCGGCAGGGCGGCCGCGAGCGCGGCGACCAACGTCAGCCGGTCGGAACCGCCTGAGACCGGCGCGGTGAGCAACAACCGCCGGTGTCACTCGGATCGGAGCGCGATCACCGGGTCCACGCGGGTCGCCCGCAGGCCTGGGACCGAGGCGGCGAGGGCCGCCACGACGGCCAGCAGGCCGGAGACCGCCACGAACGTCACCGGATCCGAGGCCGTGACGCCGAACAGCAGCTTCTGCATGAGCCGGCTGAGCAGCCATGCGCCCACCGCTCCGATTGCGACCCCCGCGAGCGCCAGCCCCATCGCCTGTCCGACCACCATCCGGAGCACGTTCCCCCGCGGCGCGCCCAGTGCCATGCGGATCCCGATCTCCTGCGTCCGCTGCGACACGGAATACCCGATCACGCCGTAGATCCCGACCGCCGCCAGCACCAGCGCCAGCCCCGCGAAGATCGACAGCAGCAGCATCGTCAATCGCCGCTGGGCCATGGAGGTGTCGATCACCTCCTCCATGGTCTTCACGTCCGCGGCCGCGACGTTCGGGTCGAGATCGCGCAGCGCCGCGATCGCGCCGGAGACGATGGCGCGCGGATCGCCCGCGGTGCGGACGGCGATCGTCATGAACGGGTAGGTGAATCGCGACGGCGGCCAGTAGATGGTGGCGCGTGCCGCGGTCTCGAGGTCCTGCTGGCGTACGTCGCCGACGACCCCGACGATCTCGTCCGGTCCCGGGTCGTTCCAGGAGACGATGATGCTCTTGCCGATCGGATCCTCTCCGGGAAAGTACGTGCCGGCGAGGGACTGG
>JANOJK010000418.1:0-7811 GCA_031408165.1 Acidobacteriota bacterium
GCAGCTCGAGCACACGCAGTGGCTGGCGCCGGAAAAGCTGCTCGAACTGCAACTTTCCCAGCTTGAAGTTCTGCTGCGCCGGCATGGCATCGCGCGCGTTCACGGCGAGGTTCATGACGATCTGCTCCACCTGCCCGCAATCGGCAATCACGAATGCCGGCTCGGGCAGGAGGCTCAGCACCATCCTCACGTCTTCCTCGATGAGGCGTCCGAGCATCGCCCGCATGTCGGCCATGACCACGTTCAGATCGAACAGCGTCGGCTCGATGATCTGCTTGCGGCTGAAGGCCAGCAACTGGCGCGTGAGCCCGGCGGCACGGGTGCCCGCCTTGTGAATTCCGGCAATGTCTGCCTGGCGCGGATCGTCAGGGATGAGGTCCGCGAGCAACAGCTCGGAGAACCCGAGAATCACGGTCAGCAGATTGTTGAAGTCGTGCGCCACCCCGCCAGCCAGCCGTCCGAGGGCTTCCATCTTCTGTGCCTGTTGATACTGCTCCTCCAACGTGCGGCGCTCGGTGACGTCATGGGAAATGCCGACGCCGCGCACCGGCTCGCCGTGCTCGCCGAGGATGACACGGCCCGCGCCGCTCACCCACCGCACTGTCCCGTCTGGCCAGAGCGCGCGGTGCAATGTCGAAAAATCGGTGCCGGTCTTCATGGCTTTCCCAATCGTCTCGAGTACGGACGCGCGATCCTCGGGATGAATGCGTTCGACGAATGCCTCGAAGGTTCCGACAAACGTGCCGGGCTGCAGGCCGTGGTGCGCCTCGATGGTCTCGGACCATCGGAGTGCCCCGGTTCGGTGATCCATGTCCCAGATCCCGACACCCGCGGCCTCCAGCGCGAACCGCATTCGCTCTTCAGCAGTCCGCAGCGCCTCAACGGCCTGATGCCGCTCGGTGATGTCGGCACCAGAACTGAACGTGCCGATGAGGCGTCCCTCGTCATCCCGCAGAAGCCGGGGGCGCCACTCGACGAGCCGCTCCTCACCTGACCTGGTGAGCACAAGGCTCTCGACGATGGAAAGGTCTCCGCGGAGCAGGTTTTGGAATCTCGTTCTGGAATCGTCCCGTATCCGGACCGGAAGGCACGTCTCGATCCAGTCGCGGCCCAGCAGTTCATCCGGTGTCCATCCCAGGAGTGAGCACCCATACCGATTGACAAGCGCGATCCGCCCGTCCAGATCCAGCTTGAGCAGGATGACGTCGGCGGTGTCCAGATATCCCTGTGCCCGATCGCGCTCGTCGCGCAGGGCCAGTTCCGCCTCCTTGCGTTCAGTGAAGACGCCGCGAATGGCCATGTACTGTCGAGGCGTGCCGTCGTCATTCAGGAACGGGACAATCGTGGTGTCGAGCCAGTAGAACGACCCGTTCTTCGCTTTATTCTTGATCTCTCCGTGCCAGGTCTTCCCTCCCTTGATGGTGGTCCAGAGATCGCGCATGAATTCTTTGGAGTGGTGTCCGGAGTTGATGAGGCGATGGTCCTGCCCGACCAGCTCCTCGCGGGAATACCCCGAGACCTCGCAGAACTTATCGTTCACGAAGGTAATCATTCCGCGCGTGTCCGTAACGGCCACGATCGCATGTTGATTGATCGCGTCCCGCAGGTCGATGAGCGCCGCTTCGGCATGCTTGCGTGTGCGCCGCGTCTCCGCCTCCTGAATGGCCCGCCGCACGGCAGGCACCAGTCGGTCGAGGCTTTTTTTGAGCAAGTAGTCGGTCGCGCCGAGGTGCAGACACCGCACCCCCTCCTTTTCGCCGACGGTGCCTGAAATGACGATCACGGGCACGTCCGGTTGCACGAGTTGCGCATGCTCCAGCGCGGTGACCCCGTCGTAGTCAGGCAGGTTGTAGTCGGAGAGGATGAGATCGAAGGGTTCCTGCGTCAGTGAGGCTTCGAAGCTTTCTTTGCTGTTGACCAGGAGGATGTCGCACGGAACGCCCTCCGCGTGCAGCTTGTGGCGCACCACCTCAGCGTCCCGAGGATTATCCTCCAGATGGAGCACTCGGAGTGGACTGGGCATATTGGCCTTACCTTCTCTGACAGTCGCTCGAGGCCCCCCACTCACGCTGCGGCGCACATCGTGAAACTTCATCGGCTCGACCACGTCGGCGGTCGGTATTCAAGACCCTGCGCCGGAATAGTCGATACCCGTGCCGACAGCCATCTCTTTTTCGTTGACCGTCTCGAGATCTGCGAGCGTCTTCAGTTTCACGCCAGCCTCCAGGACCATCTGATCGACCATGCTCAGCAACTCGACCGGCAGGTGACCCTCGCCTTCGAGGCGAACGAGCTGGAAGCCATTGAGTAAATTGTTGACGATGTCCTGCACGGTCCTCATCGTCGCTTTGAATACCCGCAGTCGCTGGAGCTGGATCTCGTGGTTCAGGCGCGTTAACTCAGCCTCGGCTTTCAACCGGCTCGTGATGTCCCGCGCGATCGTGGCCGCTCCGGTGACGCGCCCGGTGGAGTCTGTCATCGGGGAGATCGTGAGCGAGACGTCGATCATCGAGCCGTCCTTCCGCATACGTTGCGTTTCGAAGGACTCACCTGGTTTGCCGCGCGCCGCTCTTTCCATGATCGCTGTGAGCTCGGCGACCTTGCCGGCCGGGACGATGAGCGCACGACTCCGACCGATCGCTTCGTTCGCCGTGTATCCGTAGAGTCGTTCGGCCCCTGTGTTCCAGGTGAGGATGGTGTCATCCGGAGCGATGCTGACGATGGCGTCATCAGATGACTCGACGATGGCTGCCAGACGAGCGCGCGTCTCATCCGCAAGCTTGCGCTCCGTGACGTCCTGGGAGATACCCACGGCACGCACCGGTTCTCCGTGCGCGCCGAGGAGGATACGGCCGGCACCGCTCAGCCACCGAACCGTGCCGTCAGGCCGGATCGATCGGTTCAGCACCGAGAAATCGGCGCCAGCCTTTGTGGCCTTCTCGACCGTCTCGAGCACGGACGTCCGATCGTCGGGGTGAATACGCTCGATGAACGCCTCGAATGTTCCGGCAAACGTGCCTGGTTGCAGGCCGTAGTGGGCCTCGATAGCCTCGGACCAGCGCAGGACTCCAGTGGTGTAGTCCATGTCCCAGATCCCAACGTCGGCGTTGTGTAACGCAAACCGCATGCGCTCTTCAGCCGTTCGCAGTGACTCGACGGCCTGACTCCGCTCGGTGATGTCGGTGCCGGAACTGAACGTGCCGGTGACATGTCCTTCGTCATCCCGCAGCAGCCTGCTGCGCCACTCCACGAGGCGTTCCTCGCCGGACCTGGTGAGGATAGGGTTCTCGATGACGGACAGATCGCCGCCGAGCAGCCGTCGACGCTTCCCCTCGACCTCTTCCCGTATCCGGACCGGGAGGCACGTCTCGATCCAGTCGCGGCCAACCAATTCATCCGGGGCCCATCCCAGAAGCGAGCACCCGTACCGATTGACGAGCACGATCCGCCCTTCCAGATCCAGCTTGAGCAGGATGACGTCGGCGGTGTCCAGGTATCGCTGTGCGCGGTCGCGCTCGCCGCGCAGGGCCTGTTCCGCCCGCTTGCGCTCGGTGATGTCGCGGGAAACCGTATACAAGAAGTCAACTTCTCCGTCGGCGCCTCGATGGGCCAGCACGGCCATCGAGACTGGGATTTCGCGGCCGTCCCGGTGCCGAAATGCGCCATCGCCCTGCCATGAGCCGTCGCGCACAGCCGCGGGCAAGGCAACCTCGGTCAGCTGCTGGTTCGCCCACACCGGATGCACATCGCCAAGCTTGAGCGTCGCTATGTCCTCGTCTTCCCCAATTCCGCACATCTTCCTTCCGCCCTTGTTGATGTACTTGATTTGTGTCGTTTTCGGATCGGCGTAGCCAATGAAATCGGGGCTGGCGTCGACGAGAGCCGCCAACCGCTCACGCTGCGCGTCCACCAACCTGCGCGTGCGCCGTGTCTCCGCCTCTTGAATTGCCCTCTGGACGGCGGGCACCAGACGTTCCAGGCGGTCCTTGAGCAGGTAATCGGTCGCACCGAGGTGCAGACCCCGCACCGCTTCTTCGTCGCCGACGGTGCCGGACACGAGGATCACGGGCAGGTCCGCTCGTAACCGTTGCGCGTGCTGCAGGGCGGAGATCCCGTCGTAGCCCGGCAGGTTGTAGTCGCAGAGGACGAGATCGAAGGGTTCCCTCAGGAGCGCGGCCTCGAACTCGTCCTTCGTGCGAACCAAAACGATGTCGCAGGACACCCCTTCGGCGTCCAGTTTGTGGCGAATCATGTCGGCGTCCCGAGGGCTATCCTCCAAATGGAGCACTCGGAGTGGGTTGGGCATATCGGAATGCTTTCTCTGACCGCCGCTAAGGGCCGGCACGCACGTGGTGTTTCACGCTCCCCGGCGGCGCTTCGTTGATCACCCCCCAGAACGCGCCCACCTGCCTCACCGCCTCGACGAAATCCTGAAACTTCATCGGCTTGACCACATAGGCATTGACGCCGAGCTGGTAGCTGTGCAGCAGATCCTGTTCTTCGCGCGAGGAGGTCATCATCACGACGGGAATCATCCTGAGCGCCGAGTCGCCCTTGATCTGACGCAGCACCTCCAGGCCGTCCACCTTGGGCAGCTTCAAGTCCAGCAGGATCATCGCCGGCTGACCGTCGGATCGGTCGGCGAACTGGCCGCGCCGATACAGATAGTCGAGCGCGTCGGCTCCGTCTCGAACGTGCACAACCTCGTTCGCAAGCTGGTGACCGGCGAGCGCGTCGAGAATCAATTCCGCGTCACGCGGGCTGTCTTCCACCAGGAGAATGCGTTTCAAGGGAGTCATACCGCGGTCCGTTCTCAGTGCTTACGCAGACGGTGCTCGTTCCAGCGTGAAATAGAACGTGGCGCCCTCGTTGATCGCGCCCTCAGCCCAGACCCGGCCGCCGTGCCGGGCCACGATCCGTCGGACGGTGGCCAGGCCGATGCCGGTCCCTTCAAACTCCTCGGGCCGATGCAGCCGCTGGAACACCCCGAACAACTTGTGCGCGTACTGCATGTCGAACCCGACGCCGTTGTCCCGCACAAACAGCACGACCCGTCCAGCTTCCTCGCCGGCGCAGCCGATCTCGATCGTCGCGGCTTCGCACGTGCGGGTATATTTCACGGCGTTGTCAACCAGATTGATGAGCACCTGTTTGAGCAGAGACGCGTCGCCGACAACCGTCGGCAGCAGTGCTATCTGCCAGACGATGGGCCGGCCCTCGATCGCCATTTCCAATGAGCGGATCACGTCCTGCACCAGCATGCCCAGCTGAACCGAGGTTTCCCGGATTCCGGCCCGGCCCACGCGGGAGAACGCCAGTAAGTCATCAATGAGCTGGCCCATCTCCTCAGCCGCGTCGGTGATGGTCTTCAGGTAATGTGTCGCTTTCTCCGATAACTGACCGTCTGTCGCCCGTTGCAGCATCTCGACGTAGCCGTGGATATGCCGCAGCGGGGCGCGCAGATCGTGTGAGACGGAATAACTGAAGGCTTCGAGCTCCTGGTTGACGACGGCGAGTTCCGCGGCGTGCGCCGCGTCGCGCTCCCGCTGGATCTCGTTCTGCCGCACCGTGTGCTCGAAGCGTTTCAACTCGGTCATGTCCCGCGCCGCAGCGAACACGCCCTGCAGACGCCGGCCACGGTCGTGGAACGTGGTGGCGTTGTACGACACCACGGTTTCCGTGCCGTCGGTGGCGCGCGCGGTGAGCTCGTAGTTCGTGACTCTGCCTTCGGCGAGCACGCGCTTGATGCCGGCCTCAGCCCGGCTTGGATCCGTGAAGTAGTCCTTGAACGGCGCGCCGATCAGCTCGTCCCGCGTGCACCCGGTGAGCGCCTCCGTCTGCTTGTTGACGTCGGTGATGATGCCGCGCGGATCGCAGGTCATCAAGGCGTCGATATTGGATTCGATGAGCGAGCGCGTGTAGAACTGCTGGTCGCGCAGCCGCTGATCGAGCTTCTTCCGCTCCTCTTCGACCTCGTGGCGAGCGGTGTTGTCGGTGCCGATCAGCAGATAGCCGATGATGGCGTCCTGCGCGTCGCGCAGCGCCGTCACGGACACCACCGCCGGAAACCGGCTCCCGTCCTTGCGGACCTTGGTCAGCTCGTAAATGTCTTCGATCCCGCGCGAGGCCTTGAAGACCAGCGCCTCGAACCCCGGCGCAATCGGTGTGCCGAATTCGAGGCTCAACGCGGTGGCGCGCGCGATCAGTTCCTGGGGATCGGACAGGTCGGCCGGCGTAATGGTGTTCACCACTTCGGCGGCCGAGTAGCCCAGCATGTGCTCAGCGCCGACGTTGAAGATCTGGATGACGCCCGTGGCGTCGGTGGCGATGCTCGAGAAGTTGGCGCTGTTGAAGATCGCACGCTGCAAGGCGCCCGTCTTGAGAAGGGTCTCCGAGTGTCGGACATCTGTCCGGGCATCAGCCGCGTCAGCAGGACTCTCAGGCGGCATCAGCATGCGTTCGCGGAACCGGGGCCCTTCCGCTGTGTTTCAACTGGCGATCATCAATGTCGTGACTGAGGCGCCGGACCGGCGAAGAGAAAATGAGTGTACAACCAGCGTTCGACCGGCGTCTGTCAGGAAGGCCGCCATGTCTATGTCGCGAAATGCCCTACACGCGTATCGGTGAGAGCACTACACGCCGAAGGCAGGCGTCACGCTGTCAGCTTGTGCTGGACAGCGTAGTGGGTCAGTTCTGCGTTGGTCCTCATTCCCATCTTCTCGAGAAGCCGAGCCCGGTAGGTGCTGATGGTGCGGTCGCTCAGCGAAAGAAGCACGGCGATTTGGCCGACCGTCTTCCCTGAAGCAATCAGCCGCATCACCTCGAACTCCCGATCGGAAAGACCTTCGTGCGGCTGACGGAACTCGCCGGCCTCGAGGTCGGCGACGAGCGTCTCCGCAAGGCTCGGACTGACGTATCGCCCGCCTGCGATGACCTTTCGGATCGCCTGCCGAAGCACTGTCGGGGAGCTGTCCTTGGTCACGTAACCTGCGGCGCCAGATTTGAAGGACCTGCGAGCGTACTGTCGCTCGGGATGCATCGTGAAGATCAGGACTGGCAGTTTCGGTCGCACCTGCTTGACGTGCTTGAGAACGTCGAGCCCGCTAGTCTCACCGAGAGAGATGTCGAGGACAAGAAGATCCCACTCCTCTCGCCGGACGAGATCGACCGCCTCCTGCGCGGTGCTTGCCTCACAGCAGACAGCAGTCCCGTGCGGTTCGTCGATGATGTTTTTCAGGCCGTCTCGCAGGACGGCGTGGTCATCGACGATGAGTACTCGCATTTGTGAGCTGGGCCTCATGAGTGAATGGGCCTCATGCGTGAATCGGCTTGTCTTCCGGCGCTGCGTGCGGCACGCGGGCGGTTATCGTCGTGCCCGCGCCGGGGCTACTGGTCACATCGAGACTCCCGGCCAACATGAGGGCGCGTTCCTTCATGCTCAACAGGCCGAATGAGGTGGCTCCGGCGATCGAATGTGCCGGAATCCCGACGCCGTTGTCCTGTACCTGCAGCACCGTCGTCTGATCGTCGTTCCAGAGGTGAACGCTCACTTTGCTTGCCTTGGCGTGGCGGACAATGTTGGTCAGTGACTCCTGCAGAACGCGGAAAAGCGCTGTCGACGTCTCGCGATCGAGCGCCATATCCTCGTCCGGGAGCGACACCTCACAAGGAATGCCTGATGTCCTGACAAACTCGTCCGTCTGCCACTCAATCGCATCGGCCAGCCCGAGGGTGTCGAGCATCATCGGCCTCAACTCGGTGGCGATTGTCCTGACGGTCTGAATGGAGCCGTCGACGAGGCTCTCCAGTCG
>JANOJK010000426.1:0-8728 GCA_031408165.1 Acidobacteriota bacterium
CCGCGCGCGCGACCAGCGCGTCCGGGAGAGACGCGCCGTCGAGAAAGGAAAATGCGGAAGACGCGTGCAGCTCGATATACACGAAGGTTGCTCGTTGCTTGTCTGTTGTGCAGGAGTGACAGGAGTTCGGAGAAGAATCAGGTGCTCCTGATCTCCTGCGAACAAGCAGCTAACTGAGCACCCCCCCGTGTATATCGAGCTTCATGCTTCGTCCGCGTTCTCGTTCCTCGACGGCTCGTCGCTGCCCGAAGCGCTGATCGAGCGCGCGGCGGCGCTGGGCTATCCGTCGCTCGCGCTGCTCGATCGCGACGGCGTCTACGGCGCCCCCCGTTTCCACCTCTCCGCCAGGAAGGCCGGGCTGAAGGCGATCATCGGGGCGGAGCTGACGATTGCCGGTCGCGGATCGAGATCCGAGGGGCGAGGATCGAAGGCCGATCCTCGATCCTCGATCCGCGATCCGCGATCCGCGGACGCCATCTTCAAGCTCCCGGTGCTGATCGAGTCCCAGGCCGGCTACCGCAACCTGTGCCGCCTGCTGACGATGGCGAAGCTGCGGGCGCCGAAGGGTGAGGGGGCGCTCGCGCTCGACGAGCTCGACGGCCACACGTCGGGGCTCATCGCGCTCGGCGGGCGCGTCATGCTGAGCGGCGCGCGGTTCGGCGTCGGCGGGCTGGTCGATCGGCTCGTCGGCGTGTTCGGGCGCGCGGGCACCTACCTCGAGGTGCAGCGCCATCTCCTGCGCGACGAGGAATCCGACAACCACGCGCTGCGCGATCTCGCCGGCGCCTTCCACGTGCCCATCGTCGCGACCAATGGCGTCCGCTTCGCCGAGCCCGCCGACCGGCCGCTGTACGACGTCCTCACCTGCATCCGCCACAAGACGACGCTCGCGCAGGCGGGACGCCGCCTGAGCTGCAACGCGGAACGGTACCTCAAAACGCCGGCGCAGATGGGGAAGCTGTTCGCGGACATGCCGGAGGCGCTGGCCGCGTCGGGGGAGCTTGCGGAGCGGCTCTCCTACTCGATGGACAATCTCGGCTACCGCTTTCCCGAGTACCCCGTGCCGGCGGGGGAGTCGATGGCGTCGTTCCTGCGGAAGATCACGCAGGCGGGCGCGCGCGAGCGGTATCGCCCGATCGAGCCGCGGCATACGCGGCAGCTCGAGCGCGAGCTGGATCTCATCGAGAAGCTCGATCTCGCCGGCTACTTTCTCATCGTCTGGGACATCGTGAATTTCTGCCGGCAGGAGCGGATCCTCGTGCAGGGGCGCGGGTCGGCGGCCAACAGCGCCGTCTGCTACAGCCTGGGGATCACCGCCGTGGATCCGATCGGCATGGATCTCCTGTTCGAGCGGTTCCTGTCGGAGCAGCGCGGCGAGTGGCCCGACATCGATCTCGATCTGCCGAGCGGCGATCGCCGCGAGCGCGTCATCCAGCACGTCTACGACAAGTACGGAAGGCTGGGAGCCGCCATGACCGCGAATGTCATCACCTACCGCGGGCGCAGCGCGGCGCGCGAAGTGGGGAAGGCGCTCGCGATCGAGCCGGGCGCGGTGGACAAGCTCGCGAAGGTGATGAACCACTTCGAGTTCGTCGATCCGGCCGAGACGCTGACCCGGAACCTCGCCGAAGTCGGCATGGACGGCGCGGACCCGACGATTCAACTGTTCGGCACGCTCTGGCAGCAGATCCAGGACCTGCCGCGCCACCTCGGACAGCATTCCGGCGGCATGGTGATCTGCCAGGGCCGCCTCGACGAGGTCGTCCCGCTCGAAAACGCCTCCATGCCCGGCCGCGTCGTCATCCAGTGGGACAAGGACGACTGCGCCGACATGGGGATCGTCAAGGTGGA
Organism: Acidobacteriota bacterium; assembly: GCA_031408165.1. Classification (GTDB taxonomy): domain Bacteria; phylum Acidobacteriota; class Vicinamibacteria; order Vicinamibacterales; family 2-12-FULL-66-21; genus JAICSD01. The sequence continues at coordinate 1,852 of JANOJK010000426.1, forward strand.
TCTGCTCGGTTTGGGAATGATGGCGGTGCTTCAGGATGCGCTGGAGGTGGTCAATCGGGAGGTTGGAGGTGGGAGGCTGGAGGTTGGAGGGGGGAGGCTGGAGGTTGGGGGAGAGAGAACGGAGGCGGCTCTGCGCTCTTCCCAACCTCCCACCTCCGACCTCCAACCTCCCACCTCCAACCTCCAACCTCCAACCTCCGACCTCCAACCTCCCCTGGACCTCGCCACCATTCCCGCCAACGACCCCGCCGTCTACCGGATGCTGCAGGAGGCGGACACGATCGGGATCTTCCAGGTGGAGTCGCGCGCGCAGATGGCGACGCTGCCGCGGCTCAAGCCGACGACCTTCTACGACATCGTCGTCGAGGTCGCGATCATCCGGCCCGGGCCGATCGTGGGGCAGATGGTGCACCCGTATCTGAAGCGGCGGCAGGGGCAGGAGCCGGTCGCGTATCCGCATCCGTCGCTCGAGCCGATCCTCGCGCGGACGCTGGGAGTCCCGCTGTTCCAGGAGCAGCTCCTGCGGATGGCGATGGTGGCGGCGGGATTCAGCGGCGGCGAGGCGGAGGAGCTGCGCCGTGCGTTCGGATTCAAGCGCTCCGAGAAGCGCATGCAGCAGATCGAGGGGAAGCTGCGCGCCGGCATGGAGCGGCAGGGAATTACGGGCGACGGCGCGGCGGAGATCCTCCGGTCGATCACCTCGTTCGCGCTCTACGGCTTCCCGGAATCGCACGCGGCCAGCTTCGCGCTGCTCGTCTACGCGAGCGCCTACCTGAAGGCGCATTACCCGGCCGCCTTCTCCGCGGCGATGCTCAACAACCAGCCGATGGGGTTTTACCACCCGTCCACGCTGGTGAAGGACGCGCAACGCCACGGCGTGCGGTTCGCCTCGATCGACGTGCAGGTCTCGGACTGGCGGTGCCGCGTGCAGCCGGACGGGCGCGTGCGCCTCGGTCTGATGTACGTGAACGGGTTGCGCCGCGAGGCCGGCGAAGCGATCGCGGCATGTTCGGCGGGTGGAGGCCGGAGGCTGGAGGTTGGAAAGGCCACGGAGGGGGCCGAGCTTCGTTGCCCGAAGTGCGGCTGCGATGATGAATCGATGCTCGAGACACTCCACACGTACGAAGGCTTCTGTAACATCTGCTCCCATCTCTGGACGTTGCCCGTATCCGTGAGCTCAGTGTCCTCCGATCCAACCTCCAACCTCCAACCCCCAACCTCCGACCTCCAACCTCCAACCTCCGACCTTCAGCCTCGCTTCGCCACCCTCGACGACCTCATCCGACGCACGGGGCTCCGCCGCGACGAAGTGGCGACGCTGGCGGAGATCGGTGCGCTCAATGCGTTCGGCTTCGATCGGCGGACGGCGCTGTGGCAAGTGGAGCAAGCCGTTCGTCCGGCCGGCGAGCTGTTCGAGAACATCGAGGATCGAGGACCGAGCACCGAGCACCGGGCACCGGCGTCCGATGAACCCCGAAACGTCCCTCGCCCCTCGCCTCTCGATCCTCGATCCTCGCCCGTCGCCCCTCCACCCTCGCCCTTGAAGCCCATGACCGTCCCCGAGCGCCTGCTCGCCGATTACGCGGGCACCAGCCTGACCATCGGGCCGCACCCGATGTCGCTGCGGCGGCCGGAGCTGGCGCTGCGGGGCGTGTGGCGCGCGAGCGAGCTGCCCGCGGGCCGGCACGGGCGGCGCGTGCGCGTAGCGGGCGCGGTCATCACGCGGCAGCGCCCGGGCACCGCGAAGGGGTTCGTGTTCCTCACGCTCGAGGATGAAACGGGGATCGCGAACATCATCGTCCGGCCCGACCTGTTTTCGGAGCAGCGGGCGACCATCGTGGGGGAGCCGTACCTCCTCGTCGAAGGGACGCTGCAAATTCAAGAAGGGGTCACTTCCGTGAAGGCGGAACGGCTACACTCTCTCGGTGGAAAATCGCCACAAATGGACTCGCACGATTTCCGGTAGGCCGCGGCTGGCAGTCGCCTTGCAAATCCCAGCCGTCATGAGGCAGAAGGTGGTCCTGCTGGCCGGGGCCCTGTGCATCGCGACGGCCTGTCACGCCGCCATTCGCTCGACGCTGGACGCATCCCCCACAGCCGACCAGATCGCCGAGCTCTGGCATCCCCCCGACGCGAATCGCGATCTGTTCCTGGGGGTCGGCGGCAGTCGCCTGGCCCCCGACCCCGGCGCCGTCTACAAGGTCCTCGAGATCAAGCGCGGCGGCTTCAGCATGGGCATGACGGTCGAAGGCCCGGGAAACCGGAAGTGGAGCGTCAAGTTCCCCCCGGAAGCGTCGACGGAGGTGGTCGCGTCGCGCATCCTCTGGGGGGTCGGGTATCATCAGCCTCCGATCTACTATGTCGGACGATGGAATGCGGAGGGGGCGCCCGACGCGAACCCGCAGCTTCCTGCCAGGTTCCGCGAGTCGAAGCCGGACCTGCACGGGCTCGACGGCGACGCCATCTGGTCGTACTACCAGGGGCCCTTCGTGGGGACGCGCGAGCTGAACGGCCTGCTGGTCCTGCAGGTGATGCTTGGAAACTCGGATCTCAAGGATGAGCAGAACGCGGTGTACACCCTGACCGAACCGCTCGAGGGCGCATCGCGCTGGTATGTCGCCCGGGATCTGGGACAATCCTTCGGCCGCACCGGCGTGATCGATGCGCCCCGGGGCGACCCGAAGGTGTTCGAGGACACCCCGTTCATCAAGGGCATGGTCGGCCAGCACGTCCGCTTCGATTATCGCGGCCGGCACGGGCGGCTCGTGGACCGCATGACGGCGGCGGACGTGCGCTGGATCTGCGAAAAGCTCCAGCGGCTCACCGACGCGCAATGGCAGGATGCGTTCCGCGCGGGTGGCTACGCGCCGGAGATCGCCAACCGGTTCATCCGGCGGTTCGAGCAGAAGATCGAGGAAGGGCTGGCAGTCGGACGATGAGCATGAAGAGCCGCCAGGCGTGGACCGCAACACTGGCCGTGCTCATCGGCGCCCTGCCCGTGGTGCTGGGCGCGATGCAGCCGGAGACGTTGACCGCGGCGCCGGCGCCGGCGCCGGGGAGCTCCGCGCTGTCGCCCAATACGCTCGACGAGATCCGGCACGCGCTGCTGCGCCTGCCGCTCGCGGCGGCGCTCGGCGCGATGCTGGCGCTCCGGCCGAAGCGCCGCGGCACGCCTCCCCGCCAGGTGGCCGTCATCCAGACGCAGATCATCCTCGCCGTCATGGCGGCCGTCGTGATGCTGGTCGTCGGCAGCAATCTGGCGCGCGCCTTCGGCGTCGTCGGCGCCGCGGGGCTGGTGCGCTACCGCGCGAAGATCGAGGATCCGAAGGACGCCGGGGTCATGCTGTCCACCCTGGCGGTCGGGCTCGCGGCGGGCGTCGGCCAGTACGTGATTGCGGCGTTTTCGGCGGTCTTCATCCTGGTGCTGCTCTGGGTCGTCGAGTGGTTCGAGCCCGAAGGGAAGAAGCTCTACGACCTGTCGATCAAGATGGGGGACGACACGGACGGGCGCCGCAAGGACTTCGATGCGGTGCTGGAGCGCTTTCATGTAGACTTCACCATGGTCACGTCCTCGGACGAGGAGGTGAGCTACGAGATGCAGGTGCCACTGGAACTGGACCGAGATCGCATCACGAACGCCCTGCTGAAACTCGATCCCGAGGGGCACGGCGCGGTCCAGTGGACCGAGAAAAAGCCCAAGACGAAGTGAAGCTGATCATCCAGCCAGGCGATGGCGTCGCCCCCGTGGTGCGGGCCGTCAACAAGGCGACGAAATCCATCGACATCGTCATTTTCCGGTTCGACCGCGCGGAGGTCGAGAAGGCCCTAGCTGCCGCCGTCGCGCGCGGGGTCGTGGTGCGCGCGCTCATCGCGCATACGAACAAGGGGGGGGCGAAAAACCTCCGAAAGCTCGAGCTGCGGCTGCTCGAAGCCGGCGCCACGGTCGCGCGGACTGCCGACGACCTCTCGCGCTACCACGGGAAAATGATGGTGATCGACGGCGCCGCGCTGCACGTCTACGGATTCAACTACACCAAGCTGGACATCGAGCAGAGCCGCAGCTTCGGCATCATCACGCGCGACAGGAAGGTGGTGCGCGAGGCCGCCCAGCTGTTCGATGCGGATGCCCTGCGCCAGAACTACTCGCCGACGCATCCGCGGCTGGTGGTGAGCCCCGAGAACTCGCGCGCGCGGCTGACGGAGTTCATCAAGGGGGCCCGCAAGGAACTGTTGATCTACGACGCGCAGGTCAGCGACAACGCGGTCCAGAAGGTGCTGGCGGAGCGCGCGAAGGCCGGCATCAAGATCCGCATCCTCGGCGCCCTGGAGAAGGACAATCCGGCCATCAAAGTGCGCGCGCTGGCCCCGATGCGGCTGCACGTGCGGGCGATCATCCGCGACGGCAGTGCGGCCTTCGTCGGCAGCCAGAGCCTGCGCAAACTGGAGCTGGAAGGGCGGCGCGAGGTCGGCATCATTGTCCGGAACACGGCGATCGTCCGGAAGATTCTGTCGGTCTTCGCGTCCGACTGGCAGAAGAGCGGCAAGAAAGCCTCGTGAGCTGACCGCTCATTTCCTCCGCACGATCACCCCGGAATCGATCACCGCCCCCGCGCGGTTGATGGCGTTGAACGTCAGGTTGTCGCCGTCGATCTCCATCAGCATGAACGTCTGCTCCGTGTCGTGGCCGAACGCGGTGAGCGGCGAGGACTTGCGCAGATCGCCGCGCCGGAGCTGACCCGACGACCCCTCCACGAAGTAGTGGATCCCGTTCTGCGGCGTGATGCGCTCGTAGACGTGGTCGTGCCCGTTGAGGACCAGGCTCACGCGGTACTGGATGAAGAGCGGCTCCAGCACCGCGCGCAGCCTCACCTGCGATCCGTGCGTCCGCGACGAGGAGTACAGGGGGTGATGGAAGAACGCGATCTTCCATTTCTCGCCGGCCTGCTTCAGCTCGTCCTCGAGCCACTTCAACTGGTCGGGATCCATGTAGGTGCTCTCGATCGCGAAGAAGCGGACGTCTTCCTTCGGCGCCTTGAACGTGTAGTACAGCTTCCCGTCCATGTTGAACAGCTTGTAGTAGCGCTGCTCGCGCGAGTCGTGGTTGCCGAGGCTCGCGTAGAACTTCACGCCCTTGTCCAGCAGCCCCTTGTAGGGCGCCTCGAACTTCGCGACGAAGTCCTGCGGCCGATCGGACCCGTAGATGTTGTCCCCCAGCATCAGGACCAGGGGGAACGGGAAGCGCGCGTGCCAGTTCAGCATCTGCTGGCCGATGTCGTACTGCGCTTTCTCGCCATTGCCGTTGTCGCCGATCGCGGCGAAATGCAGCGTGTCGGGCTTGTTCGGCAGGGGGACCTGTGCCGGACCCTGCGCGACGGCGGCGGAAGGGGCGGGGGAGTCGGGCGGCGCGCCGATCTCGACCGCCCGCGCGCGCGATCCGAGCGTGCAGCAGACGAGCGCGACGAGCGTACACACGAGGAGCCCGGGCGGGACGGGACGATAGCTCATGACGGAAGGCCTTCTAGATGAACGCACGGTCCATGAAATCCACGATGAGGTGGGCGTGCTGGTCGAAGAGGATCAGGCTGTTCTGGATGAAGCGGTATTCGAGCTCCTCGGGCAGCTTCGGCAGCGCCGCGAGCACTTGCGGCGGGACCGTCGAGATCGGGATTTCGTCGGGGTAACGGGCGTTGACGGCCAGGCGCACGTTCCCCTTGTACTCGTTGTCCAGGATCTCGGCTTTGATCTGCTGGCCGTCCTTGCCGGCAAAGATGGGGCGGAGCAGCGTGCGGATCCGACGCTGCATGGCGGGGGTCAGGATCTCGCCGCGCCTGGCATGCTTCCGCGCGCCCTGGATGAGGCTCGTCATGGCGCGCTGATGCGCATCCATCTTCTCCGGCGTGGTCTGCTGCGGGAGGTTCGGCAGCGGATTCTCGAGTTTCTTGTGGAGCGCGACGTAGCCCTCCACACGCTCGAGGAAGTCCTGAATCACCGCGGCGTCGGCGTTGACGCGCGGCCGGGTGTTCTGGGGTGGTCGGGCGTCGCGGGGCGCGGCGCCGGCCGCCGGGGACAGGGCGACCATCAGGATGCCGAGAATCGCTGGACGGAAAACCGTTCGGAGCATGGGTCCTCCCCTGCAAGAGGTAAGCCTTCAGCCGCGGTAGTTCCCGAACTGCAGCGCCCAGCCAAAATCATGCTCCCGCAGTTGCCGCATGGCTTCCTGGAGCTCGTCCTTGGACGGGGACGTGACCCGAACCTGGTCGGCCATGATCGACGCCTGGACCTTCTTCAGTTTCTGGTCCTTCAGGAACTTGAGGATGTCCTTCGCCGCCTCGGTCGGGATCCCCTGCTGGAGCGTGATGGTGCGGCGGACCGTGTCGTTGGCGGCCCGCTCGATCTCGCCCGGAGTCAGGTTCTTGGTGGGGACGCCGCGGCGGACCATGCGCGTCTGCAGGATTTCCCAGAGCGCCGTCATCTTGAACTCGTCGTCGGCGGTCAGGACGATCGTGTTCTCTTTCTGATTGAGCTCGATCGCCGCGCGCGAGCCCTTGAAGTCGTAGCGCTGCGCGACTTCCTTGCGCGCCTGGTTCACCGCGTTATCGACTTCCTGCAGATCGACGGTGGACGTGATGTCGAACGAGGCGGCCTGCGCCATCAGGCGACCGCCGACCGGGAGGGATTGTCGCCGCGCGGGATCCGGCCGCACGCTGTAAGGATGCCTTCCATCCCCACGATCTTACACCGCGCGCGGTGAACCGCGCACCGTGACCTACTCCCGTTTGAGCGTGATGCTCCCATTGACGCTCTCGAGCGACAGCACCCGCCCGCCACCGCCGATAGTGCCTTCGACCCTCCGCCGGGAGATCCGTCCCGTGACGGT
>JANOJK010000434.1:0-4865 GCA_031408165.1 Acidobacteriota bacterium
ACCTCGAACTGCCGCTCCTGACCCGCGATGCGGACATCGGCAGATCCGGCGCCGTGCGGGTGATCTGGTGAGAACAACATTCACACGGAGGAACGAAGAAGCGGAGGCAAACGGGGCTGAGATCCGCCGAGGCGCGAGCGCGGCGCGGCGGATACCTGCCGTTGCGTCTGCACGCAGGCGCCGATTGCAGCTCCGTTCGTCTCCGTTGCTCCGTTCCTCCTGTGAATGGTGTCCCGTTGCCTCCCGTCCCCTCCGTCTCTTCTAACCACGCAGGTGCGCCTTCAGAAAGCGCCCGGTGTGCGAGGCTGTGCACGCGGCGACCGCCTCTGGCGTGCCGGTCACGACGACTTCCCCGCCGGCGTGTCCCCCCTCCGGCCCCAGGTCGATCACATGGTCGGCGGTCTTGATCACGTCGAGATGGTGCTCGATGAGGAGCACCGTGTGCCCCGCATCAACCAGGCGGTTGAGCGAGGCGAGCAGGCGCTCGACGTCGGCGAGGTGCAGGCCCGTCGTGGGCTCGTCGAGGATGTAGACGGTGTGCTTCGAGCGCTGGAGCGTGCTCATCTCGGTCGCGATCTTGATGCGCTGCGCCTCGCCGCCTGACAGCGTCGTCGCCGACTGCCCCAGCGTGAGGTAGCCGAGGCCGAGATCGGCAAGGACCTGGATCTTCTTCTGGACCGCCGGTTCGCTCGCGAAGAACACGACCCCTTCCTCGACCGACATGTTGAGCACGTCGTCGATCGTCTTGCCGCGCACGGTGACCTCGAGCGTCTCGCTGTTGAACCGCGCGCCCTTGCACGCGCCGCACGTGACCTCCACGTCGGGCATGAAGTAGAGCTGCGTCGTGATCGCCCCTTCCCCCTGGCACTCCTCGCATCGGCCCCCCTTGACGTTGAAGCTGAAGCGGCCGGGCTTGTACTCGCGCTCGACCGACAGCGGGGCCTGCGTGAAGAGATCCCGGATCGTGTCGTAGAACCCGATGTAGGTCGCGGGGTTCGACCGGCTGTTGCGGCCGATCGGCGCCTGATCGATGCTCACCACCTTGTGCACGTGCTCGGTCCCCTCGACGGCGTCGTGCTCGCCGGGCAGCGTGCGGGTGTCCACCAGCCGCTTCCACAGCACCTTGTAGAGAATGTCGTTCACGAGCGTGCTCTTGCCGGACCCGGACGCGCCGGTGACCGCGATGAGCTGTCCGAGCGGGAACGTGACGTCGACCGACTTGAGATTGTTCTCCCGCCCGCCGCGGATGACGAGCGCCTTGCCGTTGCCCTGCCGCCGCGCCTTCGGCGTCGCGATCGACCGTTTGCCCGACAGGAACTGCCCCGTCGGAGAGGTCTTCGACGCGAGGATGGCGTCGATCGTGCCCTGGACGACCACGGTGCCGCCGTGGACGCCCGGGCCCGGCCCCATCTCGACGATGTGGTCGGCGGCGCGAATCGTGTCCTCGTCGTGCTCGACGACGATGACGGTGTTGCCGATGTCGCGCAGCCGCTCGAGGGTCGCGATCATCTTGACGTTGTCCTTCGGGTGCAAGCCGATGCTCGGCTCGTCGAGCACGTACAGCATGCCCATCAGCCCCGATCCGATCTGGGTGGACAGCCGGATCCGCTGCGACTCTCCGCCCGACAGCGTGCCCGAGCGGCGGTTGAAGCTCAGATAGTCCAGGCCGATGCCGAGGAGCAGTTCCAGCCGGCCGCGGATCTCCTTGAGGACCTGCCGCCCCGCGTCCGCGCCGCGTCCGGCGGGTTTGATCGTCCCCAGGAACGCGTGCAGCTCGTCGAAGTGCAGCTGCCCCACCTCGAACATGTTCCTGCCGGCGACATGGAACAACAGCCGCGTCGCGCGCAGCCGCGACCCGTGACAGTCGGCGCAGGTGCGCTCCACCATCACCTTGTCGAGCCACGCTTCCATCTTCGAGCTGGTTTCTCCCCTCTGCCGGTACTGACGGTACCAGCGCTCGATCCGCCGCGCGATGCCGTGGAAGCTGGTGGCCTGCCCTTCCCATTTGTCGCGGGTCGTCCTGGCCTCCGGCGGCGAGGTCATCGTGATCTTTCGATCGACCCCATAGAGGATGGCCTGGCGGACCTTTTCGGGCAGATCCTTCCACGGTGTGTCCAGCGAGAACTTCAGCGCCTTCGACAGGCTGTACATCACCCGCCCGTCCCAGGTCTCGGGGTTGTACTTGAACGCCTCGCGCACGAAGCAGCCGCCCGTGATGCTGCGCTTCGTGTCGGGCACGAGGAGCTCCGGGTGCGTGAGCTTGTCCACCCCCAGCCCGCCGCATGTGCGGCAGGCGCTCTCCGGGTTGTTGAAGACGAAGTAGTCGGGCCCGATGTCGCCGTAGATGAAGTGATGGGTCTTGCTGCCAAGCCCCTTGATCTGGACCAGCCCGTCGCCGACGAGCAGCGCGGCCGCGATCGCCGCCTTGATCGCCTTCTCGTACTTCCGGCTGACGACGAGGCGATCGACGACGGCGTCCATGTCGGTCACGGTCGCCTCGTCGAGCTCGACCTTGTCGGCGAGATCGACCGCCTTGCCGTCGACGACCAGCCGGCGGATGCCCTTCTTGCGGAGCTCGGTGAAGACGAGCTCCAGCTCCTCGCCGTAGATCTTGAACACGGGGGCGCGCAGCTCGATCGCGGTCCCCTCCGGCAGCGACAGGATGGCCTCGAGAATCTGGCTCGACGTCCTGGCCGGCACCGGTTCTCCAGTCCGCGGACACTGCGCCTGTGCGATCGTCGCGTAGAGCAGGTTCAGGTAGCTCGCAATGTCGGTCATCGTCCCCACGGTCGAGCGCGGGTTGTTCGTCAGCGTCTTCTGCTCGATCGAAATCACCGGCGACAGGCCGAAGACGAAATCGACGTCCGGTTTCGCGACCTGCGCAACGAAGCGTTTCGCGTAGCTGGAGAGCGACTCCATGTAGCGCCGCTGCCCTTCGGCGTAGATCGTGTCGAAAGCCAGGCTCGACTTGCCGGACCCGGACAGCCCCGTCACCACGATCAGGCGATCGCGCGGAATCTCGACCGAGACGTTCTTCAGGTTGTGCACGCGCGCGCCCTGGACCGCGATCGTTGTCCGTGCGGACGTCAGGCGTTGGGCTTTAGGCTTTGGGCTTTGGGACGTAGGCTTTGGGCTTTGGGTTTTGGGCTTTGGGAGAGGCATCGGAGAAAAGCCTAGAGCCTAAATCCTAAAGCCTACGTCGAAGAACGCAAGCTCCTGGACCTCGATGTTGCTCTTCTTCGTCAAGCGGGCGGCCGTCGAGGCCTTGCCGATGAGGCCCTGGTCGGCGAGGTACTCGCAGGCGACCGTGACGCACTCCACGCCGAGATTGCGCCTGAAGTGATCTTCGATCTCGCTCGAGGACCGCGCCTCGCCCGACTCGCGCAGGTATGCGATGATCGGCGCGAACAGCGTCGCCGCGTCACGCGCCACGTAGTCCTCGGCCGCCTTCAGCGCGGCCTGCACCGTCTTCTTCGTCTTCTTCGCGTTGAGCAGGTCAGTGTAGATGGTCGTGAAGAGCGCCGGGTTGACGGCGAGCGCCCGGGGGAGGTCCTCGCGGTCGGTCAGCATGCGGCGGCCGAGAAGCTCGACCCGGGCGAGCGCCGTCGCGGCGTACAGGATCCACAGCGCGGTGTACTCGAGGTCGCCCCGGGTGAGAAACCATTTGCGCGCTTTGTAAAGAGACGGCAGCGCGTGCGTCGCTGATTGCAGCAGCTGCAACTGGGTGTCGCGCTCCCCGATCCCGGACAGGGTGGCGCAGAGCTCGGCAATCGTGGGGTCGTGGCTGTAGAGCAGGCGTCCCTTGGCGAGGAACGAATGCGCGAACGAATTGCGGACCGAGCCCTCGACCATCTTCCGGAACTCGGCGCGCGGGACCAGCATCGCGTGGATGTTGACGCCGTCCGCATACAGCGATTTGTCGCCGGACGCGACCTTGTGGTCGTCGATCGTGATGAGGACCAGGTCGATGTCGGACTTCGCCCAGACGGTGTCGTGCGACAAGCTGCCGCAGAGGACCGCCGCGAGGATCGAGCGGTCCCCCTTGACCTGGTCGATCACGGCGTCGAGCGCCGCCGTGAACTGCCGTTCGATCGAGCCGGATCCCATGGCGGAAGAGTCTAACCGACCGCATGACAGTTCTGCGAGCCGCTCGCCCCGCCATAGCCACGGCTCGCGGCTTTCAAGAGGAACACAGAGTCACGGAGGCCACAAAGACGCACAGAGAAAACCTCGTACTCCAGCATCCTTCGACCTTGCAGCTTCTGCGACTAATTCCGCTAACCCGTTGCATTCATCCCACGGCACGCCTTGCATTGCCGACTGCATGTCCGTCGAACCGTGTGTAGATCGCCTGACCTTCACAATCATCGGCTGCGCGATCGCCGTGCACCGGGCTCTCGGTCCGGGACTGCTGGAGTCGGCGTACTTCGCGTGCCTCGTCGTCGAACTCCGCAGCCAGGGGCTGCGTGTGGCTGTGGACGTCCGGGTCCCGCTCGTCTATCGAGGGATGAAAATGGATTGCGCGTACAAACTCGACATGGTGGTTGAGGACACTGTGATCCTGGAACTGAAGTCCCTGACAACCGTGCTGCCCGTCCACGAGGCGCAACTGTTGACCTATCTGAAGCTCACTGGCAAACCTGTCGGCCTGATCCTGAACTTCAACGTTCCGGTCATGAAGGATGGGATCACGAGAAAGATCAACACCCTGTAGCGTGACGCTCGCGCGGCCGTGCACCGCGCTTCGCGCGGTGTGTGGGGAGAGAGACCCGCACGGGTGAGTCGCGCTCGAACCCCAACGACTCACCCGTGCGGGTCTCCCTCCCCACGACGCCCGCCGGAGGCCGGCGGACGGCCGCCTCAGT
>JANOJK010000451.1:0-3665 GCA_031408165.1 Acidobacteriota bacterium
CTCCCGGAACCGTGGCGGGATTCGCGCAGTCGCCGCCGAATACAACGCTCGTGCGCTTCGCGGGCGCGGAGTTTCTGCGCGGAGGTGCCTGGGCGCTGGACGTGGGATGCGGCGCCGCCCGCAATACGGTTCCGCTGGCGCAGCTCGGGTGGAACGTGCTCGCCGTCGATTTGGCGCGGCCGATGATCGAGGCGGCCGCCGCACGGGCGAAGATGGAAGGGGTTTCCACGCAGGTCCGCCTGGCGCTCGCGCCGATGCACGCGCTGCCGGCCGCCACGGGCAGCATGGACCTCATCGTCGCGCACGGTATCTGGAACCTGGCGCGGTCCGGCGACGAGTTCCGGCAGGCCGTGCGTGAGGCGTCACGCGTCGCCCGGCCCGGCGCCGCGCTCTTCGTCTTCACGTTCTCGCGCCGCACGCTGCCCGCCGGCGCGCAACCATTGCCTGGCGAGACGTTCGTCTACACGCAGTTCTCGGGCGCACCCCAGTGCTTCCTGACTGAGCCCCAGCTGATCGCGGAGCTCGGCGCCGCCGGATTCAGTCCCGACCCCGCCGTCCCGCTGACCGAGCACAACGTGCCGCGCCCTGGCGCGATCTCAACGGGGCAGGTCCCGGTGATCTACGAGGCGGCGTTTCGCTTCGGCACGCGGACGGCCTGAATCGCCGCGGAGGGGTTCGGGGGACTCTAGCGATGCGGATCGCGCCCGCCGGCCTCCCCAAGCGAGCCGACCTCCTCGACGTAGTGCATGAACGCCACGTAGGCCGCGACGTACCGGCGGCCGGCGTCGACGCTGTCGCCGGCGTGCGCGCGCCGCTCGAGAGCTTCTGCAAAACGTGCCCGAAGAGTCGCCGTCGTGCTGCGCGCAAGCGCATCCGCCAGCCGATCGATCGTACCGCTGTCGAGGGCGCGATCCCCTTCGACGAGATGCTCGCCGATGCCACCCGCGGGTTTGAGCCCCGTGTACGGCTCCCCTTCCGACTGGCGGTGCAGCCGCACCACCGTTTCGAGGAAATACCGGTCGGCGAGCGCCAGCGCGCGGGCGCCGCCGGCGCGGACGGCACGCGCATCGGCGAAGGCGGCGCGCGTTTCGGCTTCCTGTTCGCGCGCGACCCAGCGCAGTACGGGGGTCAGGTCACCCTTCTGAAGGGCCTCCGCCGCGGCTTTCACAACCGGTCCGTCGACGGCGTCGCAGTGCGCCGCTGCCGGCACGGGGGTGAGCAGGACGGCGATGGCAAACACGGTCGCTGAAACAATGCGGGACATGAACGTTCTCCTGAAAGCCGGTCGGCGGGACTACATGATGTCGATGCGGGACAGCCGGCGCATCGCCAGCACCGAGGGCACGACAATCCAGAGCGCGAGCGAGAGACCAATGGCGACGGCGGCGCCGGCCGCGCCGTGCGTGAATCGCAGCAGCGCCTGCGACGCGGGCCCGAACGCCGCGGTGCCCTCCACGCCGAGCAGGGCCCCCGTGCGGACCGCGTCAATCGGATTGACCAGCGCCGAGACGATCAGAAGCCGAGACGCGTGGCCGGATCGCAGCAGCGAGGCGACCCCCAGTACGACGATGTCGCAGACGAGCGCGAGCGCGCACCAGACGACGAGCGCGCGGGCCAGCGCGCCGGCACGGCGCCGCCCGGTCTGGCCGACGGACACGAGCGCCGCCAACGCGAGGAAGATCGCCGTCAGGACCAGGGAACTGAGCCCGACGAGCAGGAAACTGGCCAGCCCTTCGTCACCGGCCTGCAGGAAAATTACGAGGCCCGCGGCGCCAAAACCGCACGCCTGCGCGGCGGCGAGCGCCGCGAACAGGCCTGCCAGCATCCCCGCCATGACCGCGGCGCGCGAGACCGGCTGAGCGTACAACAGCTCCGCGGCCCCGCGCTCCGGGGTCAGCGCCATCACCCCCATGACGATCGACGCGAGCGGCACCATCAGGAGCACGAGCTGGATCAGCGACGCGGCGGTGCGCGCGAAGTCCTGCACGCCGCTCCCGCCGGAGAGCACATAGCCCGACGCGGCGATCGCCAGCGCCAGCCCCCCGAACGCCGCGGCGAACCACTGCGTCCACCGCGAACGGACGGCAATCGTCAGCTCCTGCCGGGCGCACAACCGGACGGTGCGCAGCGCCAGCCCGTCGATCATGGCGTGCCTCCGGGCGCGCCGGCCGCTCCGAACACGCTCCCGGCCGTCAGGGGCCGGGCGTCCCGGATCGACGCGTCCGCCGCGCGGGACGCCTCGTCGGCGTGCGCCACCAGGTGCGAGCCCATCGGAGTCGCGATCGCCTCGCTGCGGCTGTAGGCCGCGCGCGCCGCGTCAACCCACGCGCCGGTCATGTGATCCGCGACGAACGCGCGTGTCCGCGGTTCGGCCGGATGCGCCGCGAGATAGGCGGTCAGGCAGCCGAGGTCGTCGAAGAACCGCGGCTCCTCGCCCGGCGCGAGGAGTTGCGAGGCGAGCTTCTGATCCAGCACGGTCATCCGGCAGTGCGAGCAGGGCGTTCCGGGCTGGAGGGACACCGCGACGGGCGCGCCCCCACCGCAGCCGATGGCGCAGCCGAGCGCGACGATCAGTGCCGGGACTCTCATGGCAGGCTCCGCCTGGACACGGCCTCGGGGTGCAGCAGCGCCGCGTACAGCGCGTCGAGCCCCGCGCGCTCCGCCACGAGGCTGTCCACCGTCAAGCCCGCCGCGCGGACCGCGTCGAGGACGGCGGCGCGCGACATGGCGGGCCCCTCGACGACGATCTCGTCGCCGTCTCCTCGGGCGGCGGGCACGATCCGGCGAATCGCCGGCAGCGCGGCCGCGGCGCCGCGCGCGCGCACCCGCATGGTCCCATGCGCGTCGCGCCACTCCTCCAGGGTGGCTCGCGGCAGATCCGCGACGAGCACTCCGCCGGAGAGCACCAGCACGCGGTCGGCGACGCGCTCGACATCGGCGATCTGGTGCGACGTGAAGAGAACGGTGCGGGCCTCACGGCGGCGCTCCACCAGGTTGTAGAACCCCTCGAGCCCCTCCGGATCGAGTGCGGCGGTCGGCTCGTCGAGCAGCAGCACTTCGGCCCCCGGCAGCGTCGCCACGGCGAGACCGAGGCGCTGCGTCATGCCCCCCGAGTAGGTGGCGACGGCGCGGCCGCTCGCCCCGTTCAGCGACGCCAGTTGGAGCGCCGCCTCCACGCTGCCGCGTGGAGCGCCGCGGAGCGCGCGGTAGAACTCCACGATCTCGCGGCCGGTCAGCGCTTCGGGAAACGCGACGCGCTGCGGCAGGTAGGCCAGGTGCGCGCGGGCCGCCACCGTCCACGCGGGCGCGCCGGCGACCGTCACGACGCCTTGGTCCGCGCGGATCAGGCCCGCCGCCATCTTCAGCGTCGTGGTCTTGCCCGATCCGTTCGGGCCGAGGAGCGCCGTCACGTCCCCCGGCCGGATGTCCACCGTCAGCCGGGCGACCGCTTCCCGTCCGCCAAACCGCTTCGTGACGCCGGTGAAGCGGATCACGCTCCGGCTCCCGCCATGGATGCGGCACGCCGCCGCCGCCCCGCCAGCAGCAGGCAGGCACCTGAGGCCAGCGTCAAGGCCGACACGAAGAGTCCGGCCGACGCGGCGCGCCCGGCCCGCCGCGCCTGCACCGGCACGGGCAGCGACGGCGGGTGCGCGAGCGGCGACGGA
>JANOJK010000469.1:0-3662 GCA_031408165.1 Acidobacteriota bacterium
GGTTGAAGGAGCACGCTTGGAAAGCGTGTGTAGGGGAAACTCTACCGTGGGTTCGAATCCCACTCTCTCCGCCAACCTTCGCTCACGCCTGCCAACGGAAGCGTGAGCTACGGCTGGCAGGCCGGACGGAGGTGGCCCGCCGAGGCGCCAGCCTCGACGGGCACAGGAGACGAACCTAGAATCTCACGCCGAACGACATCCTGATCGTCCGCGGCGTGGTGTAGCCGAACCGGCTCACGGGCGTGCCGAAGAGCGGGCCGTAGTCGTAGTTGACGCCGCGGACCGGTGTCGTAGCGAACGGGTCGAACGCCGCGAAGCGCGACGACGTGGTGCCGGGCGTCAGAACCGTGGTGTCGAGGCGCTGCAGATTGACGCCCCCCGCGTTGGCGGCGCTGCCCGTACCGAACACGGTGCTGCCGCAGGCGCACAACTGGAACTGATTGAACACGTTCAGCACCTGCATCTGCGCGAAGAGCTGCAGCCGCCCCGCCCCCGGAATGCGCGACTGATAGTTGGCCGCGACATCGGTGCGCCGCTGCCCTTCGGTGTGGAACGCATCACGCGCGGTGAAGAAGTAGGTGGTCGCGGTCGACGCCGGCGGCGTCAGGTAGGCGCCGCCCGGGTTCGTGACGTACGGGCGCGGGTCGATGCCGTTGGCGTTCACCGCGCCATACGGAACTCCGCTCTCGATGGCCTGCAGCACGCTCAGCGACAGCCCGCGTGCGAAGCCCGGACGGTAGTTGACCCACAGCCGCGCGCGATGGCGCTGGTCGACGGCGAGGTCGCCGTCGGGGAAGTTCCAGGCCGCCTGCTTGTACTCCGGGTAGCGGTAGTCGAACGGCACCGGGCCGCTGGCGACGCTCTCGCCGTCGAAGTTACCGCGCGCGCGCGACAGGGTGTAGTTGCCGCCGAAGTCGACGGAACTGCCGATCCGGTAGGTGCCGGTGAACGTGCCCCCCGCATAGTCGCGCGAGAGCAGGCCGCCGGGCGCGTTCGTGATCAGCGACAGGTCGAAGGCACGGCCCGTCGGATCCTGCACCCGCCCCGTCGTCGTGTCCGCCCGGCGCAGGTAGAAATCGACGTAGTGCCGGATCATCAGGTCGGCGCGCAGCGACGCCCGCGAACCGAACTGGCGCGCGACGCCGGTGGCGTACTCCCATGCGCTGGGCGAGGTCAGGCCTTCCGCAATCCTCGGCGTCACTCCGGGTATCGTCGGCGCGCCGTTGAGCGGCAGATTCGAACCGCCGTTGGCAAAGAACCACTCGAACACCGACCGGATCGCCGCGGCAGTCGGCACCGGCGCCGCCGTGCCCGGACCGTTGATGCTCGGCCCGCGATAGATGAACTGGCGGGTCTGCGGGTTGCCCCCCGCGGCCGACGAGTCCGCGACAGGGTTCGAGACCGCGGCGACATACTTCGCGACGCTTCCCGTGATGCTCCACGCGCCCTTCCCGTTCGGATCCCAGATCAGCCCGAACCGCGGACTCCACGCACTGTCCTTCGCGACGAGGTTCCCCGACTGATCGGAGCCGTGGTTCTTGTCGAAGCGGAGGCCGAGGTTCGCGGTCAACCGCGGGCCGACACGCCAGGTGTCGTTCAGGAAAACGGAGTGCGTGCGGAAGCTGGACCCCTCGCTCTCTTGAACGATCGGATTCCACTGGATCGTGGTGGTGCCGTCTCCGAGGAAGATCGGGAGGATGTCGTTCTCCCCCGCCCCGCCGCCCGTCAGGATCGCGCCGGCGCTGAAGATGCGGTAGTCGCTGCCCGACTGGTGGTTGTTGGCCGTGCGGATGTCGTTGAACGTGTCGTAGCCGAAGACGAGGTTGTGCGATCCGAATCGCGGCGTCGACAGGAAGTACGATCCCTTGGCGAACAGGTCCTCGCTGTCGCGCCCTTCCGGCGTGCACACGCCACAGAACGTATCCGACCACCAGCGCGCACCGCCAGCGCGGCTGTTGTCAATGAGCAGCGTGCCATCGATCAGGTCGGTCGACTTCGCCCCCGCGCCAATGAAGTTGAGGGTTCGCCTGGACACGAGCGCTTCGACGAACAGGTGCGAGGTCAGCGCGCCGCTGTAGGTGCCGGCATACAAACGTTCCGGCAGCTTGCGCGTCCCCAGGCTCCGCAGGTCCATCGTCAGGTTCTGATTGAAGCTGTAGTTCACCTGCGAGCGGTCATGGTGGTTGTAGTTCACCTGGAAGCGGTGCTTCGGGTTGAGTGAGTAGGTGCCCTTCACTTCATAGCGCCGCTGTTCCTCGGTGAACACATAGGGCACCGCGGTGCCGACGAGCGTGCGGCCCTGCGATTCGTCGCGCAGCCGACCCGACGTGAAGAACCAGAGACGATCGCGCATCACGGGGCCGCCGACCGTGTACTCGTAAGTGGGGACGACGTCGTCGACGCGCGGCTCGGGGGTCGTGGCCAGGCGCTCGGTTTCGAAAGGCGTGAGCGTCCGCCACTTGTCGTTGTTGAGCGACTGGCGGAAGCTGCCCGAGAACTGGTTCCCGCCGGACTTGGTGATGATGTTCACCACGCCGCCGCTGAACCGGCCGAATTCGGCGGAAACGCCGCCGTTCGCCACGGTCGTTTCCTGGATCGCGTCTTCGATCGCGGTGTCGAACGCCTGGCCGCGGATGTTCTCGTTGATGCTCACCCCATTCAGCAGGAACAGATTCTCGAAGGTGACCGAGCCGCCGAACGAGAACGCCCCGGCCGGACCGGTGGGATGAACCCCCGGGGCCATCATCAGCACCGAGTTCAGGTCGCGCGACGTCGGCAGGTTGGCGATCAGCTCCTGCGAGAAGTTGGTGGCGATCTGCGCGGTCTTCATGAGCGTGTCGGCGGAGCTGCCGACCACCGTGACCTCTTCGGTCACCCCCGCGGGCCCGAGCTTCACCTCGAGCGGCATCACCTGCGTCGGCGCCAGCACCACGCTGCGGGTGTGGGTCTGGAACCCTGCCAGCGACACGCTGATGGTGTAGGGGCCGGACGGCAGTCCGCTCAGAATGTAGTCGCCGTTCTCCGAGGTCACCGCTTCGCGGGCGCCCTGCAGGTTCGGCGATTTCGCGGTGACGGTCGCGCCGGGCAACGCCACGTCCTGCACGTCGACGACTCGACCCGAGATCGATCCGGTAGTGGTCTGTGCCGCTGCCGCCGCTGCAAGAGTCAGCACGGCGATCGCGGCCAGCACGATGCGAGCACGCATAACTAGTCCCTCCGTATGTTTGTTCTTTGCCGAGACGGGACGCACAGAGCAATTGGGACGCCAGATGCCGGCGCAGGGATGCGGCGATTCGTGTCGAATGACGGCCGCTGGGAGGAACGCCCAGAGATCAGGTACGAATGGCAGCTGTCAGGTTGCCGGTGCCGGCCGTGTTCGGGCGCACGCGAGATCGGACGACGTCCGATTCAGGAAACCGGCTCGATCGACCGCCCCAACAATCCAATCCATTGGTCTATTGGAACCGATTGCGTGGATTCTGGCCAAGAGCGAACCACGAATCATGGAGGCCTTGAGTTCGCCGACGCCGCGCGCCCGGGTTCGAGAGTGCAAGAGGCGTCGTTGATTCATGCGAAGCGCTTCCGCGGGGTCGATCCGAATGGCGCGGCGGGCGAGAGCGAGGAGGCCGACGAGAATCATGCCCTGCCCGCTTGACACATGG
>JANOJK010000483.1:0-2924 GCA_031408165.1 Acidobacteriota bacterium
CAACCAGTTGTCGTAGTTCTGCGGGGGCGGTTGTTCCTTGTGCAGATTCTGCCATCCGATGACGAAGCGGGCGTCTCCCCGGTTGAGCACTTTAGGAGGCTCCTGGGCGGTGGCGACGGCGGCCCCGGCAAGCCAGGCCACGGCGGCGAGCGGGAGGATCTTCATGTCCAGGAAGGCGCAAACACGCTGCAAACAGGCTCACTAAAGCCTAAAGCCTAAAGCCTAAAGCCTAAAGTGTCTTCTTCTTCAGCGGTGCGCTCGTCTCGACAGGCTTCGGCGCGTCCAGCTTCAGGTTGTACTTGGCCAGCGATGTGCTGACCGACGCCGCCCTTGCGAACAGCGCGTTCGCGTCGGACAGCGCCTTCGGCGTATCTGCCCTGGCATCGGTGTACGCCTTCATGGCGATCGATGTCGGCCACAGACCACCCGACATGGCGGTCTTGGCCTGGGCAATTCTGCCCATCACGCTGGTGTCGCCGCCGCCGCGCCCACCGCCACCGCGTCCCCCCCCACCCGCGGGGACCGGGAGCTTCGGCGCCATCGCGGCCACCTCCGTCTTCAGCGACTCGAACGCCGCCTTCACGTCGGCCGGGATGTCGGCCTTGGCCGCCATGTCCGTCGTCAGCTGGGTCATCTGGCGGTTCAGCGACGCTACGCCCACCGCGGCGTCGGTCGCGCGCTTCTGCAACTCGTGCATCTCGAGCGCCATGTCGAACAACTGCTTGCGCTGCGCTTCCGTGAGGACGACTTCCGGGTCGCCTGCCACGCGCATCGGCTTGCTGTCCCCGGTCTTGCCGTCCACGATGAGGGCGACGTTGTAGTTGCCGGCAAGCACGAACGGGCCCGGGTTACCCGCGCCGCCGCCGCCGAACCCCCCGCCTCCGCCACCGCCACCGCCGCCGCACCCGAATCCGAACGGATCGACGGCCGGCTGATTGCCCCCCTGGCCACCCTGGCCGCCGCGCGCGCCCTGAGCGCCGGGGAAGTTGGCGGGAGGCGCCGGCACCGGCTGCACCCGGAGATCCCAGCAGGCGGAGTTGATGCCCGCCTTCGTCGCGATCGCGGGAATGGCAATCTCCCTCACGTCACGCCCGGTGACATCGCTGACCTTCAACTTCACGTCGTTCGGCTTGTTCTTGACGAAGTACGAGATCACCGCGGACTGCGGTGGATTCTCGCCGAAGAACACCTGGTTGCCCCAGAACTCGTAATTTCGATCGCGCGCCGGGCGGCGGTACATTGAGGATGGGGCCGGCGTGAAGAGCTGCGCCTCGGTGTTCCGGACTGCCGCGTACTCCTGGATTGGCTCGACGCGATCGAGGATCCAGATCGCGCGCCCGTGCGTCCCCACCACCATCGCGTTGTCGCGCGGGTGGATGACGATCTCGTCCACCCGGACGGTGGGCAGGTTCCACTTCGGGCGCGACCACGAGCTGCCGCGGTCGGTGGACAGGAACAGGCCCGTTTCGGCGCCCACGTAGAGGACGTCGGGGTTCCTCGTGTCCTCGGTAATCGTCTTGATCGCTTCTCCCTTGAGGTTGCCGTTCAGCGACGTCCACGTCTGGCCGTAGTCCTTGCTCGCGTAGACGTAGGTCTCGTAGTTGTTCTGGCGGTGATCGTCGATCGTCGCGTAAACCGTGCCGGCGTCGAAGCGGGACGGCGCGATGCGCGACACGAACGCACCCTTGGGCGCGCCCGGCAGCTTGCCGTAGACGTCCGTCCAGGCCTTCCCGCCGTCTCTCGTCACCTGCAGCCGACCGTCGTCAGTACCGGCGTAGAGGACGCCGGCGGTCTTCGGCGACTCCGCGAGCGCGACGATGGTGCCGAACGCCCCGATGCCGTCGTTCTTCGCGATCGTGATCTCGCTGCCCTTGAGGCCCATCGTGACGATCCGCTCGCGGTCCGAATCCTCGCCCGTCGTCAGGTCAGGGCTGATGGGCGAGAACGTGAGCCCGCGGTCCGGGGCGCGGAAGACGCGGTTGGCTGCCACGTAAATCACCGCCGCGTCGTGCGGCGAGAGCAGCATCGGCGTGTCCCAGTGCCACCGGTAGGCGGGCTCCCCCTGCGGCGCCTGCGGCCGGATGCTCATCGTTTCGTTCGTCACGCGGTCGACGCGGACGATGTTGCCGTCCTGCGATTCGCTGTAGACCACACGGGAGTCTTTCGGGTCCTGCAAGACGACGAAGCCGTCGCCGCCCTGGATGGTGGTCCAGTGATAGTTCGCGATGCCGGCCGAGCCGCGCACCTGGCTGGGGCCGCACCAGGCATAGTTGTCCTGCATGCCGCCGCACACGTTGAACGGCGACGCCATGTCGACGCTGACGTGGTAGAAGAGCCCCAGCGGCAGATTCGGGATGTAGGTCCACGTCCTGGACTGGTCCCAGCTCTGCGCCAGCCCGCCGTCGTTGCCGATCACGACGTGCTTGGAGTTGGTGGGATCGATCCAGATCGCATGGTGGTCGGAGTGGATGGCGGAGGCCGCCGCGGTATTCACGGTCTTCCCGCCGTCGGTCGTCATCTGCAGGTCGACGCCGCCCATGTACACGACTTCAGGATCGTTCGGGTCGATGCGCACCTGGCTGAAATACATCGGCCGCGGGTTGACGTTGCTGACCTTGCGCCACGTGCCGCCGGAATCATCGGACCGGTAGAGGCCCGTCGCCGCGGGGCTGACGCCCGTCGCGATGCCGCGGCCACCGCCGACCGGGGCCTGGGGGGGCGCTTCCGTCGCTGCCGGCGCGGGTGGTGCGCCGCTTCCGGCCGCTGCACCCGCCGCCCCGCCGCCGCGGCCCGCTGCCGGTCCTTCGACCAGGGCGTACAATATGTTCGGCCGCTTCCGATAGACGTCGAGGCCGATGCGGCCGAGCGGTCCTTCGGGAAGCCCCGTCTTCAGGCGTGTCCAGGTTTCGCCGGCGTCGGTGGAC
>JANOJK010000496.1:0-1716 GCA_031408165.1 Acidobacteriota bacterium
TGGTCGTCACCGACGGCCAGTTGCAGCATCCGCTGCAGTACCGGTGGTTCGAAGATGTGGTCGCCCATCAGCAGCGCGAATCGTCCGGACCCGGCGAATGGTCTCGCAGCAAGGGCCGACACACCATTCTCCAGCCCCCACTCCGGGTTGAACGTGAAAGACACGTCGAGTCCACTTGGGACCCCTCGTTCCACCAGCGCCCGGACGCGATCGGCCTGGTAGCCCAGCACGACAGTGACCGAGTGGACCCCGGCGTCCCGCGCCGCCTTGAGCGTGCGGAGCAGGATCGGGCGGCCGAGCAGCGGATGCAACAGCTTGGAGTCGCGACTGAGTGTGCGGAACCGATCACCGTTGCCGGCGGCCAGGATGACTGCCCGTCTTACAGGGCCTGATGGTGGTGGCATCACAACGAACTCTTCAGCTTTGACGCGCGCAATACGCGCCGCGTTTCCGGATCCGACGCCCGATGACTCTCAAGGCGAAGTCCGAGCCTCGAACGGCTCAGTCTGCTGAATGAATTTGCACGGACCGTGCCCGCCCGGATAACCCTTCACGGACGAGCAGGATACCGCCGGCGACGGCCCAGAAGAGCATGCGCGCCTTGCGGATGATGGCGAGGGCCAGTCCGGTTTTCTGCGGCAGGCCGATGAGGGCGGCGAACCCCGCGCTTGCCGCCTCGTCCACGCCGAGGCGCAGCGGGACGATCTTGAAGACGACGGTGATCAGCCGGTTGGCGGTTTCGAACAGAAACGCATTGAGGAGGAGCGGCCCCCCCACGTTCAGCAGCCACAACGTCAGGTACATCTCGGTCACGCCCAGCACATGGAACCCGATCTCCGCCGCGGCGAGCGCGGGAAGCGCGGCACGATGCCTCGCGGCGAAGGTGTAGATTTCCTCCTCCATCCGACGGACGCGATCCGCGTGCTTGCGCAGCGGCGGGGCGAGGCCGAGGGCGCGGCTCACGAGCGCCGGCTGCCGCCTGAGCATCCAGAGCGCGGCCAGGAACAGGGCGAACGTGCCGGCGATTGCGGCCTCGCCGATCCCTCGGACGCTGTCCGGCAGCTGGAAGCGGACGAGCAAGGCGACCATGCCGGCGGCGATCATCGCGGCCGCCGACATCGTGTAGAGCAGGTTCTCGATGGCGAGCGCCGTCAGGGCGGGTGTGAGCGCCACGCGCCCGCGCACGAACGCGGCTTTCGCCGGCTCGCCGACGAGGGGTCCGAGCGGAGTCAGGTTTCCGATCGCGTCCCCGCAGATGACGGCCGCGAAGGCGTCCCGGAGCTGCAGCCGGTGCGGCGGGTCGAGGCACAGGCGCCACGCCGCCGCGCGCAGCAGGAATCGCAGGCCCCCCAGGATCACGATGATCACCAGTCCCCAGCCGACCTGCCGCACGTCGGCCAGGATCTCGGCCACGCCCACGGCCCGCACCACCCAGACGAGCAGCGCCAGCCCGCCGGCGGCGGTCACCACGCCGGTGGCGCTCACACGCCTTCGGGGGCTGGGGGGGGGCGGAGGCATCGGGCTCGGAGGGCCCGGGGCTGGGGGCAGAGGCATGGGGCTGCGATCGGCACGTTAGCACGCGGCATGTCGCCGGCGTGCCGCCGTCCGCTCACCAGGCTCCCGGCCCTGAGCCCCGGACTATAATCACCTGTTCATGCTGCCGGCGTCCTTCCAGTTACCCGCGGCCATCATCCTGCTCGCCGGCGGGTTGATCTC
>JANOJK010000507.1:0-12494 GCA_031408165.1 Acidobacteriota bacterium
TGGCCGAGCTCGTCTGCTCGAACTCCTTCCGCGGCGACAAGCTCGATAACGCGGTCGGTCTCCTGAAAGAGGAGATGCGCCGGCTCGGATCGATCATCATGCGCGCGGCTGACGAGGCGCGCGTCCCCGCCGGTGCCGCGCTCGCGGTCGATCGCGACGTGTTTTCCTCGCGCGTTACTGAAGCGATCGCCTCGCACCCGCTGATCAGCATCCGCCGCGGTGAGGTCACCTCGATCCCCTCGAGTGCGGACGGGCCCGTCATCATCGCGACGGGACCGCTGACCTCCGACGCGCTGTCGGCCGACGTCGCCGCGCTGGTCGGATCGACGCACCTCTACTTCTACGACGCCATCAGCCCGATCGTCCTCTCAGAGTCGATCGACCGCTCGAAGGTCTTTCGCGCCTCACGGTGGGGGCGGTCGCTCCGAGGTGAAGCAGACGCGAACGAGCGTGATCGAGGGGGGCCCGGCGGGGCGAAGCCCCCCGGTGAGGAAGACGAAGGGGACTACCTGAACTGTCCGTTCACCCGCGAGGAGTACCAGCGCTTCTACGACGCGCTCATGGCCGCCGAGAAGGCGCCGCTGCACGAGCTCGATAAGGCGACCTTCTTCGAGGGCTGCCTGCCGATCGAGGTGATGGCGTCGCGTGGCGTCGACACGCTGCGCTTTGGACCGATGAAGCCCGTCGGCCTGCCGGATCCCCGCACGGGGCGGGACGCCTACGCGGTTGTGCAGTTACGGCAGGACAACATCGCCGGCGATCATTTCAGCCTCGTCGGCTTTCAGACCCAGATGAAGTGGGGCGAGCAGGCCCGCGTCCTGAAGCTGATTCCCGGCCTGGAGAACGCCGAGTTCGTCCGCTTCGGGATGATCCATCGCAACACGTACGTCAATTCGCCGACGGTGCTGCACGAGACCTGGCAGACGCGCATGCGTCCGGACCTGTTCTTCGCGGGCCAGATGTCGGGCGTCGAGGGCTACGTCGAGTCCGCGGCGTCGGGTCTCGTCGCCGGACGCAACGCGGCGGCGCTCGTCCTCGGCGAGCAGCCGTCGGCCCCCCCTCGAACGACCGCGCTCGGCGCGCTGGCCTATTACGCATCGCACGCGGATCCGAAACACTACGTGCCGTCGAACATCTCGTTCGGGTTGATCCCGCCGCTCGAGGGGCGGATCAGGGGCAAGAAGGAACGCAATACCGCGATCTCGGAGCGCGCGCTCGCCGATCTCGCGCGCTGGGCGGCAGGGCAGGGCGCCCAGGCCGTCAGGCCTGCATCGGCAACGAAGTTTTAGTGCAGCGGCCGTCGCGCAGGCGCCTCAGGCTTGCATCAGCAGGACAATGCGAGAGCACCTCAAGGCCTTTCTCGAACACCTCAGGCTGAACGAGAACGCCTCGGCGCACACCGTACGCGCGTATGAGAGCGATCTGTCGCAGTACCTCGCCTTTCTCGCGACGCACGTCAGCCGCCGGGTGTCAGAGCTGACGCCGGCGCATCTCGATCATCTCGGCGCCCGCGCGTTCATGGGAGATCTCAACAAGCGCGGCAACTCGAAGGCGTCGGCCGCGCGGAAGCTCTCCGCGATCCGCGCGTTCGGGCGCTACCTGCGCCGCGAAGGGATCCTCGAAGGCGATCCCGCGGCGCTCGTGGGCAGACCCAAACGCGAACAGCGGATCCCCAAACATCTGGCCGTCGCGGAGATGGCCGCGATGCTCGACGCGCCCGACACATCGGGTCCGCTCGGCCGCCGCGACCAGGCGATCCTCGAGCTGTTTTACGCCTCCGGCCTGCGCCTGAGCGAGCTGGTCGGGCTGGACCTCGACGACGTGAACCTGTCGGGCCGGGTCGTGCGCGTCCTGGGCAAGGGCCGGAAAGAGCGGATCGTGCCGTTCAACACGACCGCCGCCGCCGCGTTGCGGGCCTGGCTGCCCGATCGTGAGCAGTTTCTGCGCCCCGTGGCACAACTCTCGCGCCCAAGGGGTCAGACCCCAAGGCCTGGCACGCCGGGGTCAGACCGCAGGCGCTCGGTTACACACCGGGGTCAGGCGGAGCCGTTGTTCTTGAATTATCAGGGCGGGCGGCTGTCCACGAGGAGCGTCGACAACCTGGTGCGGCGCTACAGCACCCGGGCGGGCATCAGCCCGCACGCCCTGCGGCACTCATTTGCCACGCATCTTCTGGAGGCGGGCGCCGATCTCCGCGCGATCCAGGAGCTGCTCGGCCACGCGCGCCTCAGCACCACGCAGCGCTACACGCACGTCAACGCCACGCAGCTGATTGAGACCTACCGGAAGGCGCACCCGAAAGCCTAGATTCGAGAATGACCCGATTCGCTTACGCGACCTCGACGGCCCGGCGTCCGCGCGGGTATTCGATCGCGAGCGTCTTGATCTTGTAGTTCATCACGCGCGGGCTGATATTGAGCAGCTCCGCGGCGTCCTTCTGGACCCAGTTCGACATCTTCAGCGCCTCGATCAGCGCCTGCCGCTCGATCTCCTCGAGCGCGATCCCCGTCGGCGGGATCTTGACGACGGGGCTGCCGTCGCTCGACGAAGTGGAGGTGGTCAGCTCGCCCAGCCGCAGGTCGATGCTCGTGACCTGCGATCCATCGGACATCAGGACGGCGCGCTCGATGGAGTTCTCGAGCTCGCGGATGTTGCCCGGCCAGTTGTAGCGCATCAGGAGCTTCAAGGCGTCGGGCGACAGGCCGTCGACCCGCTTCTTCAGCTCCCCGGCGAAGCGGCGCAGGAAGAACATCGCCAGCTGCGCCACGTCGTCTTTGCGCTCCCGCAGGGGCGGCATCTCGATCGACACGACGTTCAGTCGGTAGTAGAGGTCCTCGCGGAACTGGCCGTTGGCCACCATCTGCGGGAGGTTGCGGTTCGTCGCGGCAATCACGCGGACGTCGGTGCGCAGCGTGCGCGTGCCGCCGAGGCGCTCGAACTCGTGCTCCTGCAGGACGCGCAGGATCTTCGCCTGCGTGTTCGCGCTCATGTCGCCGACTTCGTCCAGAAACAGCGTGCCGCCGTCCGCCTGCTCGAAGCGGCCGACGCGCTGCTTGTCGGCGCCCGTGAACGCCCCCTTTTCGTGCCCGAAGAGCTCCGATTCGAGCAGGTTCTCCTGTAGCGCCGCGCAGTTCACCTTCACGAAGTTCCGCGTCGCGCGCAAGGAGTTGTGATGCACGGCGCCGGCAATCAGCTCTTTGCCGGTGCCGGTCTCACCCCGGATGAGACAGGTCGTGTTGCTCTTGGCGACCTTCTTGACGACCGCCAGGACCGACTGCAGCGCGCCGCTCGCGCCGACGATCCGGTCGAAGTCGTAGATGTCCTGCTGGGTGTGACGCAGGTACTCGATCTCGTGCTTGAGGCGTCGGTGCTCGAGGGCCTTCTCGACCTTCAGCTCCATCTCCTCGATCTCGAACGGCTTCTGCACGTAGTCGAAGGCCCCGATCTTCATCGCCTCGACCGCCGTGTGGACCGATCCGAACGCCGTCATGAGGATGACCGCGCTCGTCGGGTGCAGCGACTTCGCCGTGCGGAGCACGTCCATCCCGTCGCTGCCTCCCATCTTGAGATCGGTCAGGACGACGTCGTACTGCCCCTCGTGGAGCTTCTCGATCGCGACGTTGCCGTTCGGCGCCTCATCCACATCGTGCTTGGCGTCGGACAGCGCGCGGACAATGCCGCGGCGCAGCGAGTCGTGATCGTCGGCAACAAGGATCCGTCCCATAAGACCTTTCTACGAGGCAGGCTCGAAGGCCCGCGCTACTACGAACTACCCACTCCGAAGTAAAACGACCAACTATCCGAAGAGCTGCTGCTGGCTGCGCACGGGCAGCGTGACGCGGAACACGGTGCCGCCGCCGGCGCGCTCGCCCACGTCGATGCGCCCGTCGTGCGCGTCGACGATCTTCCGGACGATGGCCAGCCCGAGGCCGGAGCCCTGCGGCTTGGTCGTGAAGAAGGGGCTGAAGATCCGGTCCACGACCTCCGGCGGGATGCCGGGACCGTTGTCCGAGATCGTGATCAGGATCGTCGGGCCCGTCCCGTGCTCGGCAGAACCGCCTTCGTCATCGCCGTCGATCGCGACCGCGGTGATGTCCACCGTCCCGACGCCGCCCATCGCCTCGAAGGCGTTGGTCAGCAGGTTCGTAAAAATCTGTCTGAGCTGGTGTGGGTCGCCCTGGATGGGACGCAGCGCCTCCGGCAGGTCGATGCAGACTTCCACTTCCCGCTTGAGCGACGCATGGCTGTCCGCCATCGTCATCGCATCGCGAATCACGTCGGCGACGGCGATGTCCTCGACCTGCAGGCGGAGGGGGCGCACAAACGCGAGCACCTCCTGCACGATGACGTTCGCCATCTTCGCTTCCTTGATGATGTCGGCGAGGACGTTCTGCGCGTCCGGGGAACCGGTCAGCTGGCGCTTCAGGAGGCCCGCCATCACCTCGATGCCGGCGAGCGGGTTCTTCACCTCGTGCGCGATGGCGGCCGCCATCTCCCCGAGCGCCGCCAGGCGGTCGCGCAGCCGCTCGCGTTCCTCGAGCTGCTCGACGCGCGTGAGGTCCTTGAAAAAGAGCGTGGCGCCCACGTCCCGCCCGCGCCTGTCCTTGACGTGCGAGAGCGTGTAGCCGATGACCTTGCCGGTGTGTTTCAGCCGCAACTCGGCGCGGTTCGGAAGGTGCGACAGCGCGAACGCGCCCGCGACGATCCGGCAGACGTCCGGGACCTCTTTGAGGACCTCCCCGAAGTGGCGGCCGATGTCTTTCGCGCGGGGCGTCAGCCCGAGCACCCGGTAGGCGATCTCGTTCATCACCGCAATCCGGCCGTCGCGCGTGATCGCCACGACGCCATTGCGTAGGTTCCAGACCATGTCCCGGTAGAAGCCGTCCGGCAGGACTCCGGGACGCAGCGCCGGCGCGCCCTGCCCGCGGGGGGGCTTGGCCCGAAGCTTTCTGCTCCGCGCGGGGCGCGTGGGCTTGGCCGGCATGTCGGATGACAACATTGTAATGAAGATACGCGGGGCAAAGGGTGTGCCCTGCGGAGCTCATCAAAAAAAGGCGGTTTTTCGGGGTTTTAGAGAGGGGCGCCGATGAAAGCGCTGACGGAACTGGTCATAAATTACACTTCTGTCTGGGTTTGAAGCGCCTCCCATTTATTCATGAGGTCGCCGACCTCCCACATCAGGGCCTGATGGCGGTCGATGACCGGCTTGGCGGCCTCGTGATTCTCGTAGAACCCTGGAGCCGACATTACCGCCTCTACCTCCTTTATGGCCGACTCGGTCCTGGCGATGCGCGATTCCAGCTCTTGTATGCGGCGCTGCCTGGCGTCGGCCCCCTTCCGGACCCGCCTCGCCTCGGCCTCCTGCTGCTTCTTGACGTCGTAGGAGAGGGGTCGAGGACCGAGGTTCGAGGACCGAGGATCGGAAGGTGCCCGGTCCGGCCCCTCCGCGTTTCGACCCTCGATCCGCGGTCCCCGGCTCCCGGTCTTCGGTGCTCGGGCCTCGGGCCTCGGGCGGGATGCGGGGGCGGGCGCCGCAGGCTGCGCCGCCCGGTTCTTCTTGCTCCACAGAAACTCTTCGTAGGTCCCCGGATAGACCGCCGCGTCGCCGTGGCCGATCTCGATCACCTTGGTCGCCAGCTTGTCGACGAAGTACCGATCGTGCGAAACGAAGATCAGGGTGCCGCCGAAGTCCTCGAGCGCTTCGAGCAGGACGTCCTTCGAGTCCAGGTCCAGATGGTTCGTCGGCTCGTCGAGCAGGAGCGTGTTCGCGGGGCGCAGCAGCATGCGCGCGACGGCCAGCCGGGTGCGCTCCCCGCCGGACAGGACCCGCACGGGCTTGTCGATGTCGTCCCCTGAAAACAGGAAGCCGCCGAGGATCGTCCGGATGTGCGGGACCATCCCGATTGGTGAATCGCCCGCGAGCGTCTGGTAGACGGTCCGTGCCGGATCCAGCTTCGCCGCTTCGTCCTGCGCGAAGTACTGCATCACCATCTGGTGCCCCTCGACCCGCTCACCGGTGTCGGGCGCTTCCACGCCGGACAGCATCCGCATCAGCGTCGATTTGCCGACGCCGTTGGGCCCCACCAGCGCGATGCGGTCCCCGCGCTCGATGTGCAGGGTGACGTCCTTGAACACCCGCGTCGTCCCGTAGGCCTTTTCGACGTGCTTCAGCTCCATCACCATCCGCCCGCTCTTCTGCGTGTGCGGAAAATGGAAGCGGACCCGCTTCCGCTCGGCCGGGATCTCGATGCGGACGACCTTGTCGAGCATCTTGATGCGGCTCTGCACCTGCGCCGCCTTCGTCGCCTGGTACCGGAAGCGGTTGATGAACGCCTGCATGCGCTCGATTTCCTCGTCCTGGTCGTGCTTCTGCTGCCGGAGGCGGTCCATCCGCGCGTCGCGCTCCTTGATGTACGCGGAGTAGTTCCCGACGTAATCGGTGAGCGTCCGCATGCCGATCTCGGTGATCTTCGTGACCACGGCGTCGAGGAAGAAGCGGTCGTGTGACACGAGGATGACGGCGTGGGGATAGGCCGACAGGTATTCCTCGAGCCAGTTCCGTGCATCGAGGTCCAGGTGATTGGTCGGCTCGTCGAGCAGCAGCAGCCCGGGACGCCCCAGCAGCAGCCGCGCGAGCGCGATCCGCATCTGCCAGCCGCCCGAGAACGTCTCGGTCCGCTTCTCGAGGTCCTCGTCGGAGAACCCGAGCCCGCGCAGCACCGCGGCGACCTTCAGCTCGATGGTGTAGCCCTCGCTGCGGCGGAACCCGTCCTGCAGCTCGGAATACCTGCTGAGCATCGCCTCGTGCTCGTCGTGCGATGCCTGCTCCTCGCCCAGCCGATCCTCGAGCGACGCGATCTCGGCCTTCATGTCGAGGAGCGGCTTGAAGGCGAGGCTCGCCTCTTCCCGCAGCGTCCGGCCGCTGTAGACCAGGCCGTCCTGCGGCAGGTATCCAATCGTGAGCCCGGCCGGCTTGACGACCAGCCCGCCGTCTGGCTCGTCGAGACCCGCGAGCATCTTCAGCAGCGTGGTCTTGCCGGCGCCGTTGGGGCCGCTCAGCCCGACGCGCTCGCGGTCGTCGATCTGCCACGAGACCGAGTCGAGCAGGACACGATCGCCGAACGACTTGGACAGTGAAGAAAGTTGAATCACAGCGAACTACTGATTTTACCGCGGACCGCGGGAACGACAACGCAGGAGACAAGGAGAATTCTCCCCATCTCGTGCTGCTCCTGTTCAGGTTCTTGCGGCGAACGCCGTTACTCGCCGAGCGCCTTGGACGCCGCGGCGAGGACACGCGGGACGCGGAACGGCTTGGTCAGATAGCCGGACACGCCGAGGTTGACCGCCTCGATCGCGCTCGCTTCGTTGGAGAAGCCCGTGATGATGATGACCGGCAGGTCGGCCTTGAGACGCCGCGCTTCGCGAATCACGGTGAGCCCGTCGATGCCCGGCATCCTCAGGTCCGTGATCAGGAGATCGTAGGAAATCATCCGCAGGCGCTCGAGCGCGGTGCGCCCGTCCGGCGCGAGATCGACGTCGTACTCCGCCAGCGCCAGGGTCTTCGACAGCAGATCCCGGATCGTCGCTTCGTCGTCCACCACGAGCACGCGCGCGCGTCCGCCCGAGGCTGTCGGCGATGGCCTCGCCGCCGGGGACGCCAGGGGGGCACGGGAACCGCGCGGCCGCTGGGTCTCGAGCCAGGCGTCGATGTCGCGCTTCCGGAAACGCCATTGACGGCCGACGCGCACCGCGGGGATCTTGCCAGCCTTGATCAGGCGGTAGACCGTGCGCAGGTTCACCTGCAGGTACTCGAGGACCTCTTCGGTCGTCAGGAAGCTTTCGTCGATCATTGTGTGGTGGAACCCGCGCCCACTCTACCACTGGAGGCCGGCGGAAGCTCGATCCGGAACACCGCGCCACCCTCCTTGGCGTTGGCCGCCGTGATCGTCCCGCCGTGCTCCTGGACGATGCCATACGTGATGGCGAGGCCGAGGCCGGTCCCCTCACCAACGCCCTTCGTCGTGAAGAACGGGTCGAAAATCCGCGGCAGCACGTCCGCCGCGATGCCGGGGCCCCAGTCGCGGATCGTCACGGTCACGTGCTGCGACGGCCGCCGCACCGCCGTCGTCACCTCGATGCGACGCGCCTCGCCTCCTTCGGCGAGGGCGTGCTCCGCGTTGATCAGGATGTTCAGGAACGCCTGCTGCAGGTGCGCCGGATCGCACATCACCGCCGGCAGCTTCTCTCCCTGCTTGCGCACGATCTTGACGTCGGCCTGCTTGAGGTGCGCCTTGCGGCTCGCGATGGCGCGCGTCAGGATGCGATCCACCTGCGTCTTCCGCTGCGCGATCCGGTGCGACCCGGAGAACACGAGCAGGTTGCTGACGATTTTCGCGGCGCGATCCGCCTCCAGGAAAATCTGCTTCAGCTCCTTCCTGACGGGGCGCGCCGCCTCGTTCGTGTCCATGAGCAGCTCGAGGTGCCCGAGCACGCCCTGGAGCGGATTGTTCATCTCGTGCGCGATCCCGGCGACGAACTGTCCGAGTGACGCCAGCTTCTCGGACTGCGTGAGGCGCTCGCGCAGCGCCGTGCGCTCGGCCTCGAGCCGCGTCTGCCGCGTGATGTCGCGCGCCACGAGGACGCGCCCGAGCGTCTGTCCGTCGGCGCTCGTGAGCGGCGTCGCCGTCAGCAGGAACGTGCCGTCGAGATCCGGGTCGTCGACGCGGCGCTGCACCGCCGGCACGACGCCCTGCCACGTGTCCGCGGCCTCCACGTACGCCAGCGTCTCGGCGCCGACCAGCTCGCTGAGCGGACGGCGCATCAGGTCGACGCGCTTCAGCCCCACGCGCGCCGCGAACGCGTCGTTGGTCTGGACGATGCGGAGCTCCTTGTCGATGACGGCGACGAGATCGACGAGCGAGTTGAACGTGTCCTCGAGCAGTCGCCGCTGCCGCAGGATGTCGTCCAGCAGCTGCACGTTCTCGATTCCGACCGACAGCTGCCGGGAGAGCTCCCGGGCGAACTCCAGGAACTGCGGCTCGTCAAACGTGACCCCCCTGGCGGCGGCCGGTTCGCGGTCGATGACGAGCGTGCCCAGCGCGCGGCGCCAGCCCCGCAGGGGCGCCAGCAGTCGCGCGGCGCGCAGCCGCGGACGGTCGAGCCGCAGCCCGACGGCTGCATAGTGGGTGGCGTCCGCCACCAGGACCCGCGTCCCGGCCGGGCCTCCTCCCGACGAGGCGGCCAGGAAGAGCTGACGGTCCCGCCGGTCGTGCAGCCAGATTTCGACCGCTCCGGCGCCCAATATGTCGCGGATTTCACCGATCAGGGTTTCCAGGGCCGTGTTGAGTCCCAGGCTGGAGGAAACCCCCCGCGAGAACAGCAGGAGGAGCTCCCGGAGGCGCTTGTGGATGCGCACCTCCCGCTCCAGCCGGGCGAGTTCCTCGGAAGGGTCTAGAATCATCGGGCAGCGTATTTTACGGGCTTTGGGCTTTGGGCTTTAGGCTTTAGGGGGCTTTAGCCCAAAGCCTCCCAAAGCCCAAAGCCAAAAGCCTGAAGCCTAAGTCTTAGTACCAGTAACGTGAGCCCCGTTGCGATAGCGTCGACAGACGAAGAACTGGTCGCCCGGTCACGGGCCGGCGACCTGGATAGCTTCAACCAGCTCGTTCTGCGCTGGGAACGGCCGATCTTTGCCCTCGCGTATCGCACCATCGGACGCGAGGAAGACGCGCGCGATGTCTGCCAGGAGACGTTCCTCCGCGCGTTCCGCGCTCTCGGCGGGTTCAAGGGCGAGGCGAAGTTCTCGTCCTGGCTCTATCGCATCACGTTGAACCTGTGCCGCGACTGGATCCGGCGCGAGCGCCGCCAGCCGATCGCGCAGGCGCCGGAAGGCGTGGATCTCATCGACCTCGCGTCCGAGTCGACGCCGAGCGAATCGATCGAGGACCTGGTCGCGCGGAAAGAAATCAGCGCCGCGGTCGCGCGGGTGATGGCCGACCTGCCAGAGGAGCAGCGGACCGCCATCCTGTTGAAGGAATACCACGGACTCACGTTCCAGGAAATCGCGGACATGCAGGAGTGCCCGTTGAGCACCGTGAAGACGCGGCTGTATCAGGGCTTGAGCGTCCTGCGCCGCCAGCTGGAGCGTTCGGGCGTCACGAAACCGGGCTTTGCGAACCCGGCAGTCAGAAAAAGCCATGTGTGAAAAAGACGTTCTCATCGCGTATCTCTACGACGACGTTTTGGGTGCGGACCGCGCCACGTTCGAGGCGCACCTGCGCGAATGCGCGGAGTGCCAGGCGGAGCTGAGGGCGCTCGGCGCGGTGCGCGCGGACCTTGCGACCTGGGCGCCGCCCGAGGCCGACCTCGGGTTCCTCGTCGTCCGCGGGCCGAGCCAGACGGGCCACGTCCTCCGCACGCCGGTCCCCTCGTGGCGCGCGTGGTACACGCCGGCCGCCGGTCTCGCCGCCGCCGCGGTCCTCGTGCTCGCCGCCGCGTCCGCCATCGCGCGTGTCGAAGTGCACCGCGGACCCGACGGCGTGACGGTGCGGACAGGGTGGTCCGCCTTCGCTCCCGCGGGATCCCCCGGAAGCGTGGACGGGACACGTCCCGTGCCGGCCGGCGCCTCCGGCGGGAGCTTCGGCGAATCACGCGCCTCAGGTTCGCGCGACGTGCGGCTGGCCGCCGCTTCACCGGTTGATGCCGCCTTTGTCGCCGAGCTGGAGCGCCGGTTGAGCGCGCTCGAGGCCTCCTCGCGCGACGCCGGCGTGCGCAACGCCTCCACGCTCAACGCGCGCGCGGCGGACGCCGAGATCGTCAGACGTGTCCGCGAGCTGCTGGCGCAGAGCGAGAGCCGGCAGAAGGGGGAGCTGGCGTTCCGGATCGCGCAGGTCATGCGCGACGTGGACGCACAGCGCGTGGCCGACCTGTCGCGCATTCAGCAGGGGCTCGGCCGCATCGACGCCACCGTCACGGCGGAGGCGGCGTCGCACCGCGACTTGACGAATTTCATCCTGACCTCGGCCAGACAGAAGTAAGTGCGAAATGAAGTGCAGGATGCAAAGCAACAGAGGTGAAATCTTGAAGGCAACGTGGATGATTGCGGTCGTGCTCGCGGGCGCGTGTTCGACGGTCCGGGCGCAGCAGGCGCCCCTGGCGCAGGTCGCCCGCGCAATGCCGGATGTGACAGTGGCTGCGGCCGCGCCGCAGCAGGCCGCGCCCGTCGCTCGGGAGACGGCCGCGAGGTCCTCAGCGGCGAGCGATCGCCGCGACGACATCAAGACGCTGGAAGCGGTGCTCACCATGGCGGTCAAGGCCGGCGCCGACAGGCTCGCGCTGCAGATGCGGGCGAGCGAGCCGGGCAGCCTGTTCGTGATCGACACGGGACGGACCCGCGGGTTCGACCTCCAGGGGTACGGCGTGTTCTTCGACGTTGACGTGCCGATGATGAAGCAGAGCGTCCTCTGGTCGACACGGCAGCTGACGCAGCAGGACACGCGGGTGCAGCTCGAGAACTACATTGCGACCCAGCCGCCCGGTCCCGCGCGCGATTTCGCGATGCGGGAACTGCGCCGCATGCAGACGCAGGGCATGCGGCAAGCGCCGGCTCCGGCACAGGGCCTGGCGACGCCGGTTGCAAATCCCGGATTCGTCAGCGCACAGATGGCGGACGAGGCCGCTGTCGCGCCGGCCGCCCCGCCCGTCGGCGTGCCCGAGTCGGCCGACCCGAACGAGCTGTACACCCAGGCCGTCAAGAGCTCGCTCATCGACGCCATGCTGAAATACAGCGTCGGCCTGAAGCTCAGCGCCGACGAGTGGCTCACGGTGGCGGCCCGCGACGCCCAGGGTCCCCTCACGCCCGGCGCGGTGGACGACGCGTCCACGATCGTGATCCGTATCAAGGGGGGGGACCTCGCCGCCTTCCACGCCGGCAAGCTCACCCGGGAGGACGTGCTGAAGAAAGTCGAAGTCAAGGAGTTCTAGAGTGAAGCTTCGCCTCAAACCGACCCGTGAAACCCGAGAGCCGGGGTGTGGCGAATCTTCACTAGGAAAAACTTGCTTCATCTTGCGAGACTCCGGCTTTAGCAGATGTCTAGTGGCGGCGGCGGGTCCACTCGGCCTAGAATTCCCCAATGCGTATTATGGCGCCGGCCGTCCTCCTGGACGTCCTTAATGCTGGAAGCGCACGGCCCGTCGATCTGAAACAGACGCTGCAGCTGGCGGAGATCTCCGGCGGGTTCCACGACGCCGGCATCTTCGAGGGCCGCAACAAGCTGGTGCCGAGCATCACCTTCCGGCTGAAGAAGTCCACCGACGACGACCTCCGCCCGCTCTCCCTCAACGTCGTCTTCAAGCAGCTCCCGAAGCCCGGCACCGCCGTACCGCCGGGATCGCCCGGCGAAGTGGACTGGGACGAAGTCTACGTGCAGAGCGTCCCGTTCGAGGGCAGGCAGACGGCCCCGATCACCATCCAGACCAAGGCGGGCTACACCGGC
>JANOJK010000537.1:0-8304 GCA_031408165.1 Acidobacteriota bacterium
GGTCGCGGCCGCGCGCCACGCGCCGATCGCCTGCCTGGCGTCGCCGGCTTCCTTGTATGCCCACCCGAGTACGAACGCGACCGCGGCGTTCGACTGGTCGAGCCGCAGTGCCTCGCCGAGCGCCGCCGCCGCCGACCCGTAGTCGGCCCGGGCGAACAGATCGAAACCCTGGGTGGCGCGCATCGCGGCGGAGTCCGTCGATCCGCGCAGGGCCGCGCGCGCGGCACGAACGAAGTCGCCGCCCAGGACGTCCTCCGGCCGCATCGGCGCGGCCGCGCCGCCGAGCGGCAGGGACTCGGGGGCAGGCGGGGGGAGCAGCGGCCTCGATCCCTCGACAATCTCCAGCTCGCGCGTCAGGTCCGCAACGGTCTCCGATCCGGCCGTGACCTTCACCCGCGCCTGGTATGGCCCGGGGGGCACGCCGCCGAGCGGCACCGAGAACGTCGCGCGCCGCGTCACGCCCGTGCCCGTGCTCATCGTGTCCCCGAGGTCCGCGCGGAGGGTTGCCACCGGCTGCTCGGTGCCGACTGCAACGATGGCTGCGCTGACGATCAGCGTCTGCAGCTGTTCCGGCGAGCGGCCGTAGGCTTCGACGAGGCCGGTCAGCCCGTCCTCCGCATAGGCGCGCGCCCGCACCGGCAGCGAGCCGGTGACGGAGCCGAGGATGAGGTCGCCCACGGTGACATCCGGCCCCGAGAGCCCGCGGACATCGAGCTTCCGATCGGCGCTTCCAACCAGCCCGCCCGGCTCGCGAACGACCGTCCGCATGAGATACGCGCCAGGCGGCAGTTCGAAGTGCACGCGGTAGGTGCCGACGCCCGTCGCACTCGCCTCCTCGGCCGACGAGGGCAGCGGCATCGTGTCGGTGCCGCTCGCGACGACGCGGCCGTTGCGCGCGTCGCGGACGATGAAGACCACGTCGGCCGCCTGGTGCGCGTCCCTGACGGGCAGATGCGCTTCCAGGGAGAGGAGCACGCGCGCGCGCCCGGCGTTGTCCGACCGCAGCGTGTAGGTCGTGTAGTCGATCCGCAGGCCCTGTTGCGCGAAGGGGGCGGCGAGCACGGCGTCGATCGCCAGCCGGCGATCCGGCGGGGCCGTGGACTTCAGCGTGGCATACCCGGTCCGCGCGGCGGCGCGGGCGCCCGGGCGCTTCACGCGCACCGACACCCGGCGGTAGTCTCCGCGTGCGGCCAGCGCCGCGGCGCTCGGCGTGAATCCCACGAGATAGTAGTCCTCGGCCTGGTCCGCAATCCGCGCGAGGGCGGCGTCGAGATGGGACGAGGCGTCGAGGATAAGCGCGCCGTCGGTCTCGACCGCGAGACTCCCGAGCGGCTCGGTGCGCGCCAGCACCTCGGTTGCGGCAGTCGTGGACGGCGCGAGCGGCTGCGCGATGTCTGTGCCTGCGCGGCGGTTCAGGTCGAACGCGTAGAACACGGCGTAGCTCTGCGCCGCCGCCGCCGCGACCTGCTCGAGCTCGCGGGACACGTTGTGCTGGTGAAAACCCTCGGAGAAGAGCACCACGGACTTGCGTCCCTCGACGCTGCGGTACTGCGCGATGAGGTCGGCCAGCCGTTGCAGCGTGTCCCGCGCCGAGGCGTCCGCCTGCGCGACGACCGTGCGCGCGTTCTCGAGGATGATCCTCCGCATGACGCCGGGCTCTTCGCTCTGCCCGGTCCGCGCACCGCGGTCTGCGACGCCGGACATTCCCGCGGACGCCGCGCCGACGTCGGCCGTGAGGTCCGCGGACTGGCGCGCCAGGACGTCGGCGACGACCTTGTCGTTGCCTCCGGCGATCTCGTAGGCCTCGTGGACCGACAGGTTGCCGGCGGCGCTCTTGACGTTTCGCTGCAGGTCGCCGTGGACCTTGGCCACCTCCGCGATCGCGCGCGTCCGGTCGGCCGTGAATCCCAGATCGGGCCCTGGTCCGGGCAGGCCCACGACCGCGATCCGATCGGAGGGACGGACGCGGTTCCGGATGAAAGCCTCGGCCGCCCGGCGCGCGACTTGTTCGTTGCCGGGGGCGATGTGCGCCTGGTCGAACACGAGGATGTAGAGGTGCCCGCGGGGCGCGCCGGCATTGCTCGAGACCTCCGCCGAGACGGACCGGCGCGCCGCCTCCGCATACATGCCCGGCGTCCCGGCCAGGTGCTGAAACAGAAGAATGGGCCTGGCGGCGCCATCCTCGACGATCTCGACTTCGTCCTGACGGAGATCCGTGATCGGCCGGCCGGCCGCGTCGGTCACTCGCACGTCGAAGCGCACCAGGTCGGCGCCGGACCGGAAGACCGGCTGCGGCGCCTGGGGCGCGGTCGCGAGGACCGCCGCCGCCGCGAATGCCACGAAACTCGCGGCCGGCAGGGCAGGAAGGAGGGCCCTCATTGTCACCGGATCTTAACCCGCTGCGCCTTCTCCGGCTCGCCGAACATCGTCCAGAGCTGCGCCGCCACGACGCGGGCCTCGGGGGTCGGGGACACGCGCAGCAGCTCCTCGATCTCGCGCTCCGAGTCCAGGTCGCGGCCCATGGCCCGGTAGAGCATGGCGAGCCCCGCGCGGGCCCGCGTGTTGTGGGGGAACAGCCTGATCTCGTCCTTCAGGTAAGGCTCCGCCTGCGCGTATCGCTCGAGCCGCGCCAGCGAATCGCCGATGTAGTAGTTGAGGTCGTTCATCTGCACGGTGCGCCCTTGCAGCGCGTCGCGCGCCCGGGTGAGCGGCACGAGGGCCTCGGTGTACTTTTCGTCGGTGTAGAGAAGGATTCCCTCGACGTAGAAGGGCATCGGCAAGGTCGGGTCCGCCGCCTGGGCGAGTTTCGCTTCCGCGCGCGCCCCTTCGCGGTCGTGCCGGGCCAGCGCGATCTTCGCGAGGATCTCGTGCGCACCAGCCGGCGCGACGCTGACGGCGAGCTCCGCGTGCTGGCGCGCGGCGTCGAGCTGCCCGATGCGCAGCAGCGCGCTCGCCGCGCCAATCAGGCTGCCGGAGTCCTTCGGCTTCCGCTTGATGACCTCCCGGTAAGCCTTGATCGCCTCGTCCATGCCGCCCCGGCGAACCTCCACCTCGGCGAGCTGCAGCCAGACGTCCGTCATCTCGGTGTCTTCCGCCAGCACTTCCCGGTAGACCGCCACTGCCTCGTCGAACTTGAGCTTCCCGGCGAGCTCGGATGCGTGCCGGTACCGCTCGAGGATCTTCACCTTGTCTTTCGGATCCGCGAGCGAGTCCCCCGGGAGCGAGAGTGCGGCGCTGCTGCCGCCGCCGACGTAGCCGAGCGCAGTCAGCCGCTGCTTGTCTTCGTCGCTGACGACAGACGGCGCCGCGATCGACGCATTCGCGATGAGGGCTTCGAGCGCGGAGCGCATGGCCTGCCGCACCTGCGGACGCTCGGACGCGATGGACGCCGACTCACCGGGATCGCGCTGGAGGTCGAACAGCTCGTCGCGCGGGGCGCGGATCAGCCGGTAGCGCGCATCGGTCAGCGCATACAGCTCACTCCATCCGAAGTGGTAGCGCGAGTAGAGCGCCTCCGCGTAG
Source organism: Acidobacteriota bacterium (assembly GCA_031408165.1). Taxonomy (GTDB): domain Bacteria; phylum Acidobacteriota; class Vicinamibacteria; order Vicinamibacterales; family 2-12-FULL-66-21; genus JAICSD01. The sequence continues at coordinate 3,523 of JANOJK010000537.1, forward strand.
ATGCCGGTGTCCGGAAGCGTGCCGGTACCCTCCAGCAGGGGACGGAGCGACCGGCCTCGCAATCCCGGCCGCTTCGGCGCGCCGACGAGGTCGAGGATGGTGGGGACGAGGTCGATGTGCTGGACGGGGGCGGCGACGCGCCTGGCCTCGTGACGTCCTGGCAGCTTCACGATGAGCGGCACGCGGATGGTCTCGCGGTAGAGGAACAGGCCGTGCTCCTGCTCCCCGTGATCGCCCAGCCCCTCGCCGTGGTCCGAGACGAGGATGATGGTCGCGCGGTCGTACAGGTCCGCGGCGCGCAGGCCATCGAGCAGCCGCCCCACGACCTCGTCGGCGTGCGCGATCTCGCCGTCGTAGGGCTCGTAGGACGCGAAGCGCGCCGGCGGCGCGTACGGCTTGTGCGGCTCGTAGAGATGGAGGAAGAGGAAGAAGCGCTTGTTGTTCGCGTCGAGCCGGCCGATCCACCCCTGCGCTGCGGCGAGCGTCCTGTCGCCGTCGCGCTGCAGCTGGCCGATCGACAGCTCGCCCGACGAGGGGGGCAGCTCGCTGTCGTAGGTGTCGAACCCCTGCCCGAGTCCCGTGACCGCACGCAGCACGTACGCGGAGACGAACCCGCCGGTCGGCCAGCCGCGGTCGTGCAGAGCGCTCTGGAGGAACCACTGCCCCGGCTTGACGGTGAATCCGATGTTGTCGCGCACGGCGTGCTCGAAGGGCAGCTCGCCGGAGAGCATGCTCGCGTGCGCCGGCAGCGTCTGGGGCGCATGCGTGTACGCCTGCTCGAAGGTCGTGCCCCCCGCCGCGAGCGCGTCGATGTTCGGCGTGCGGACCTTCGTGTAGCCGTAGGCCGGCAGGCGATCGGCGCGGAGTGTGTCGATGGAGATCAGGATGACGGGCCCGTCCGCCGGGGAGTACGCCGGCCACCAGACACGGCGGCCGGCGAACGCGCCCAACAAAAGCATCACGGAGATCACAAAGATCACGAACGGTCGGGATCGCCATGGCCCTTTTGGAGACGTGGTGGCCTTTGGAGTCTTCGTGGCTGGCCCGTTGGCTCGTTCCGCCTTCTTCATCGGGTGAGCAGCTTTCTGACCCTGGCGAGATCCGGGCCGTACTGCGCGGGCGGGGCCTCGAGGAGGAATCGTTCGAGGAACGGTCGCGCCTCGTCGCGGCGGCCGGCGGCGTCGAGCTCCATGCCCAGGTTGAAGAGCGCGTCGAAGTCGGTCGGCGCGAGCTCGACGGCGCGCTTCCAGCGCCGGAACGCCTCGTCACGGGCGCCGGTCTTCATCGCGACCACTCCGAGCCCGTTGTGCGCGCGCGCGGATCTCGGATCGATCGCCGCCGCCTGTTCGAGCGCCCGCCGTGCGCCCGGCAGGTTGCCGCGCTGCATCTCGAGCGTGCCGATGTTCTCGAGCGCCTGGACGTTCGAGGGATTCTCGTCGAGCGCGCGCCGGAAGACCGCGGCGGATCGGGTCTCCTCGCCGGCACGGGCGTACGCGATTCCCAGTGCGTTCAGCGCTTCCGGATCCGCCGGCGTCCGGGCGGCCAGCGGCTCGAGCAGCGCGATCGCGTCGGCCGGCCGGCCCGCCTCCGCCAGGTAGGATCCCATCTGTGTTGTCATGCCCGGCTCGACCGCGTCCGCGCGGAAGGCGCGCTCCAGCGTCTGGATGGCCTCGCGGGCATGGCCGCTCTGCCACTGCAGGAACGCCAGGTTCCGATACCCGATCGCCATGGTCGGGCGGCGCTGGATGATCCGTTCGTACACCTCCAGCGCTTCCCCGCGGCGGCCGTGCTGCCAGGCCTCGATGCCCTGCTGGATCCACCGATCGAGCTCCATCAGGTTCTTCGGGTCGTCTTCCTCGGTGTAGGTCGCCTTGCGGGGCGCGCTGCCCGACGTGTAGCCGAGGGATTGCAGCGTCGCGGCGACCTCCGGCGACTCAGCGAACCGCTCGCCGGGCGGTGCGGCGTGGAAGTCGCGCAGCCGCGTGTCGAGCACGCGCCGCCGATCCGCGCGGCGATCAGCGAGGTTCGATTGCTCCCTGGGATCCGACGCAAGGTCGAACAGCTCGGGTTTCGGCAGGTCGATGTATTTCTCGCGGCCCGCGATCACCCCCTGGAGCGGCGCCCAGCCGCGGTTGAGCATGGCGGACATCGCCTCGAAGTACGACGAGACGTCCTCGTCGCGAGGCCGAGCCGCGCCCGGCAGGAGTGAGTACCCGGCCAGCCCCGGCGGGGTGGGCTCGCCGACGGCGTCCAGCAGCGTCGGGACGATGTCCACGTGGCGCGCGGGGTAGTGGGAGACGACGCCGTCTTCAGGCGGAAGGACCGGCGTGAGTTGCGCAACGATCAGCGGCACACGGAGCGTCGTCTCATAGGCGAGCAGGCCGTGCGTCAGCTCGCCGTGATCGCCGAGTCCTTCGCCGTGGTCCGACGTCACGACGACCAGCGTCGGCCGGGACGATTTCCCCGCGGCCTCGAGGAGCGGGCCGAGCGCCTTGTCCACGTACGCGACTTCGCCCTGGTACGGACGGCCGGCGTACTCGGTATCGAACGGCGGCGGCGCCGCGTACGGTGCGTGCGGATCGAATACGTGCACCCACGCGAACCAGCGGCCCGTGCGGCCGCCAATCCACGCGAGCGCGGCGCCGACGACCTCCCCGGCCGGACGCTCGGCAAGCGCGAAGTCCGAGGTGCTGCCGCTGCGGCCGAAGCGATCGTCGTAGACATCGAACCCCCCGTCGAGCCCGAAGCGCCGCTCGAGAGGCACGGCCCCCACGAACGCGCCCGTGTCGAAGCCGCGTGCTTTCAGTATCGACGCGATCGTCGGCACGCCGGCGTTCAGCCGGTACCCGCTGTGATCGCGCACGCCGTTCTCGTGGGGGTACGTGCCGGTCAGGATACTCGCGTGCGACGGCCGCGTCAGCACCGCATGCGCGTGCGCGAAGTCGAAACGCGTGCCGCGGGCCGCGAGCGCGTCGAGATTCGGTGTCCGCGCCGGCCCGCCCCGCGCCGCGTCGAGGGAGTCGCTGTCGCTGCTCAACGCGTCGGCCCGAAGGGTGTCGATGGTCACGAGCAGGATGTTCTGGTCCGGCCGGCGCTCCAAGCCGGCGGCCGGCCGGCGGCTGATGACCGCCCAGGCGAGTGCCCCCAGTGCGAGCGCCGCCGCGGCCAGGATGGCCGCACCCCTCGATCTGACAAACATGATTACCGGCGCGCCTGGGCTGAGGCCCACACCGGCAGGAGGAGAGAGCTCACGAGAGTAAAAGTAAAAAAGATGAACACAGAGCCACAGAGCACACTGAGGCGCGCAGAGAAGACCACAGGCAGCCCACAAAGGGCCGACAGTCCGCCGCGCCGCGCTTCGCGCGGCAGGAACGCTGGCACCCGAGAGGATGCAAATCGGGTATCCGTTCGCTGCCGACTTGCATCCTCTCGGGCGCCAGCGTTCCCTGTGACCGGCCAAAGGCCGGTCGCCGCGGCCCCGTGCTGCGGCCTCTGTGCGTCTCTGTGCACTCTGTGCCTCTGTGTTTCTCTTCCTCTGCGTTCTCGAGTCCCCTCTGGGCCTCTCTGAGCTCTCGACGAACCCGAAAAGTATAATCCAGCGGTGATGACGAAAGCCCTCGGGCGCGCCTTGTTTCCGGCCTGTTTGGTCCTGTTCCTGATGACCTCTTCCGCCGCGCAGCAGCGGACGGCACCGGCCCCGGCGCTCCGCGGGATCGACCTCACGCGCCTGGATGCAATCCCCGCCCTGGTTGAGCAGGCGATCGGCGACAAGAAGCTTCCGGGAGCGGTGGTGCTCGTCGGGCGCGGCGACCACGTCGTCTACCAGAAGGCGATCGGACAACGCGCTGTGGCGCCCGTGCCGGAGCCGATGACGCTCGACACGATCTTCGACCTCGCGTCCCTCACCAAAGTGGTGGCGACGACGACAAGCGTCATGAAGCTCGTGGAGGACGGCAGGATCAGGCTCAGCGAGCGCGTCTCAGACTACATTCCCGGCTTCGAGCGGAACCGCAAGGCGAACATCACGATCCGCCACCTCATGACGCACACATCCGGCCTCAGGCCGGACCTCGATTCCGCCAATCCCTGGACGGGCGCTGACACCGCGATCCAGCTCGCCATGGACGAAGCGCCGCTGGCTGCCCCGGGCGAGCGGTTCGTCTACAGCGACATCAACTACTTCCTCCTCGGCGACATCGTCCGGCGGGTGAGCGGGCTCCCGCTCGAGCAGTTCGCGCGGACACACATCTTCGAGCCGCTCGGCATGAAGGACACCATGTTCCTGCCGCCCGCGTCGCTCGGGCCGCGGATCGCGCCGACCGAGCCGTGCACCGAGTTCGGCTGGCCGTGCGACGGGCCGGGCATGAAGATGATGCGCGGCGTCGTGCACGACTGGACGGCGCGCCGCATGGGCGGCGTTGCCGGGCACGCGGGGTTGTTCAGCACGGCGGCGGACCTGTCGATCTTCTGCCGGATGCTCCTCGCCGGCGGCAGCTACAACGGCGCCCGCATCCTGTCGCCGCTCGCGGTCGCCAAGATGACGACGGGGGCGAGCGCGCCCGGCGATCCCAACGTGCGCGGGCTCGGGTGGGACATCGACTCGAGCTTCTCCTCGAATCGCGGCGAGCTCCTGCCCGTCGGATCGTTCGGCCACACGGGCTTCACCGGCACGTCGCTCTGGATCGATCCGGTGACGAAGACGTTCGTGGTGTTCCTGTCCAACCGCGTCCATCCGGACGGCAAGGGGGACGTGACGCCGTTGCGCGCGCGCGTGGCCACGCT
>JANOJK010000561.1:0-2341 GCA_031408165.1 Acidobacteriota bacterium
ATCGGTATCGTGTTCTGCGGCATCGTCGCCTTCGCCCAGTGGAACGGGTACTGGCACACGGTGCTGCCGGACGAGACCTATCGCGATCTCATTTCACGCGCGTCCGCGCTCGCGCACCCGCGGTGACGCCACAGTAGAAGCGGTTAAGTCTACGACGCGACGTTGGGCACGACGGCAGGTTCGCCCGCGATGTCGGTATCGACGAGGCCGCACCGCCGCATCCGATCGCCGAGCGTGGAGCGCTTGAGGTGCAGCAGGCCGGCGGCCCGCGTCCTGCTGCCGTTGCCGACGCCCAATGCCCATCCGATGAGCCCGGCTTCCATGTCGCGAATGCGGTCGTCGAGCGGGACGCCGGTGATCTCCCGGGACGCCGGGGGTGTCTGCGACAGGATCGCCATCGAGACGCAGCCGACGCCGAGTGTGCCGCACGTGCACGTCTGCGCCAGGCGCTCGCAGGCGTTCTCGAGCTCCCGCACGTTGCCGGGCCACCCGTATCGCATGAACGCCTCGGTCACCCCGCGCGAGATGGCGGGCAGACTGTCCCCGCGTCGGCGGCAGTGGACCGCCAGGAAGTGATCCATCAGCGCCGGGATGTCTTCGCGCCGCTCCCGAAGCGGCGGCAGCGCGACGGGCAGGACGTTGAGGCGGTAGTACAGATCCTCGCGGAACGTCCCGTCGGCGACCATGCGTTTCAAGTCGCGCTTCGTGCCCGCGATGACCCGGACGTTCACGGGGACCGGCCGGGTGCCGCCGAGGCGTTCGATGGTGCGATTCTGCAGCACCCGCAACAGCTTGACCTGGATGGACAGCGGCACGTCGTCGATGTCGTCGAGAAAGACGGTGCCCCCCTCCGCCAGCTCGAAGCGTCCGGGGCGGTCGCGGACGGCGCCGGTAAACGCGCCCCGCTCGTGGCCGAAGAGCTCCGACTCGACGAGCGTTTCTGAAAAGAGCACACAGCTCACCGCCACGAACGGTTTGTGCCTGCGCCGGCTGCTGTCGTGAATCAGCGTGGCCGTGACTTCCTTGCCGGTGCCGCTTTCGCCGCTGATGACGACCGTGCTGTCGCTGTCGCTGATGGCGCGGACGAAGTCGAGCACCGCCCGCATCCGCGTACCGTCGCCGATGAGGACCAGTCCCGGCGCAGCGGGCGCGCTGCCGGCCTCGGCGTTCTCTGCGGCCTCGGCGGGTCTGCACGCGCGCGCCCATGCGGGCCGGTCACGGCTCCTGCCGTCGTGCACGAGCCGCAGTTCGCCGAAATCAGGGATTTCCTCGCGGATGAGATCCACCAGGCCCGTGTGCATGGTCAGCGGGCCACTCGCACACGTCGGGTGCAGCCCCGTCACGCTGAGACTGGCGCCGCTGTCCCCGACGTCGAGGATTTCGACCCGGACGCCATCCGCCTTCAGTCCCGGGCGGATTCTGCTCAGGACGGATTCAATCAGCAGGTGACGGGCCGGCAGCCGGCCGGTCTCGTCAGCGTTTTCCTGCCCCATCACGCCACCTCGGTCGCGGGCCACGGCCACCAGCTCATCCGGGGGCGGGCGGTCCCACAGCAATGCGCGACGTTAGCGGATCGCGTCGCGCGCGTCTGGTCAATTGTGAACACCGGGGGGAGGGGTGCCGGAAATCCGCCATTACCCGGCTGTGTTGTCGATTTCCCGCCACTTTCGGGGGGTTTCCGGCGCGGCGGATCGGTTGCAGTGGCAGGGGTCGTCATGAGTGGGGCCTCCGCATGAAGCGGTTCAAGGATGTGGAACACCTGGTGCGGCTGGCGGTGTTGTTTGCCGCCGGCCTGCTGGTCTTCACCGTCGCGCGTGCCGCCATGGTGCCGGCGGGGTTCGGCACCCTCGGGCACTACCGCGCCAGCGCGATCGACGATGTCAAGGGCAAGCCGCTCGTGCACGCCGGCCAGGCGGCCTGCGCCGACTGCCACGCCGACGTCGTCGACCTGCGCGCGAAGGCGCGCCACAAGGCGATCGCGTGCGAGTCGTGCCACGGCCCGCTCGGCAGGCATGCCGCCGGGGCCGACGACAGCAAGCCCGCGCGACCCGCTGCCACACCGCTGTGCACGCATTGCCACGCGGCAAACACGGGCAAGTCGAAACGCTATCCCACCGTTGACATCAAGGACCACGCAGGCGCCGAAGAGTGCCTGAGCTGCCACAAGCCGCACGACCCGCGCATCTCCTGAGGAAGCGAGACACGCATGGACAGCACGCGACGCGACTTCCTCATTCTCGGCGGGAAGAAACCACCTTCTGGCGCGAGTACCTGCTCTACAACCAGACCCAGGGATTCGCCTTCCTGGTCGACAGCAACGAAGGCTGGAGCGGGGTCAAGC
>JANOJK010000591.1:0-11256 GCA_031408165.1 Acidobacteriota bacterium
CTGTTTCACGAGCGATGGGACCCCGTCATCGAGCGGCAGCATCCGCGGCCGAAACGTTCGTGGTTACGGCCGGCGACCGCCGCCGGCTGGGCGGCGACGGCGGGAGCGATCGCGCGCGCCGCGGCGCGAACGGTCGTTGCGGGGCGATCCTGAATCATGCAGACAGGCATCGGCCGTCATTATCGTGACCCGAGCTGGCTCGAGCGGCTCGTTTCCGGATCGGCCGGTCGCGCCCCCGCGTGGCTGCGACGTCCGCTGAAGCGCGCGTTCGGCGCGCTGCTGTCGGCGCTGCCGGGCGACCACCTCACGTGCCGCCTCCCCGGCGGAGAAACGATCCGCGTCGATCCGGACTACCGGCACCTCGCGTGGAATGCCGAGGAGTACCACGCGCTCAAGCGTGCCACGCGCGAGGGGGCCACGGTGCTCGACATCGGCGCCAACGTCGGATCGTACACGTTGCTGTTCGCGCGCTGGGTCGGCGCCACGGGGCGCGTGTATGCGTTCGAGCCCGCGGTCGCGAGCCGCGCCGGCCTCGAGCGGCACCTGTCGATCAACGGCCTGTCGGATCGCGTCACGGTACGTGCCGAGGCCATCAGCGATCGCTCCGGAGCGGCGTCCTTCCTCGATGCCGGCACACATGGCGACAATCGTCTCGTGCCAGCCGCCACGCCCGGCACGGCCAGCGTACTGGCGCTCGGCATCGACGAGCTCTGCGAGGCGCTGGGACTCTCGCCCGACGTGATCAAGATCGACATCGAAGGCGCCGAGCTGGCGGCGCTGCGCGGCGCGCGGCGCACGATTGCGGCCCGCGGCCCGGCGCTCGCCCTGTTCGTCGAGCTGCATCCCGGGATCTGGCCGTCGCTCGGCGTGACCCGCGGCGCGATCGAGGACGAGCTCAGGCGCCAGTCGCTCGTCGTGGAGCCGCTGCCGGGCGTGGGCGATCCCTGGACGCTCGAGGGCGTCTGCGTGCGGGTGAGGCCCGCCTGATGCGCATCCTCATCGCGAACGACGCGCTCGCGGGAGCTGGCGGCGTCGAGACCTATCTCGCGGCGATCGTACCGGCGCTCCAGGCGGCGGGACACGAGGTCGGCGTCCTCCACGAAAGTCCGGTGACGGAGACCGGGCGGCAGCGCATCGCGCCCGAAGGCACCTGGCGCGCGGGGGTCCGCGACGAGGGGCTCGACGGCGCCCTCGCGCGCGTGCGCGGTTTCGCGCCCGACGTCTGCTTCTCGCACAACATGCGCGCGCTGTCAGTGGACGCGCGGTTGCTGGCCGAGTGGCCCCTCGTCAAGATGATGCACGGGCACTTCGGCACGTGCGTCAGCGGCCAGAAGGCGTTCGGGTTTCCGCGCGTCGTGGCCTGCACGCGAACGTTCGGCCCTGCATGTCTGGCCTGTTACCTGCCGCGGCGCTGCGGCCGCACCAACCCCTTCGTCATGGCGCGGGAATACCGGTGGGGCTTGGAACAGCGGTCCCTCTTCGACCGCTATCGCGCGATCGTGGTCGCGAGCAGGTTCATGCGCGATGAGTATCTGCGCGCCGGCGTCGCGCCGGCCGGCGTGCACGCGATCCCGCTGTTCGCGCCTCCGCACACGGCCGGGACGCCGGTGGAGGGCGAAGCGAGGCCCATCGACATCGTGTTCGTGGGGCGCATGACGCCGCTCAAGGGACCGGGCGTGCTCGTCGAGGCCGCCGGCCACGCCTCGGCGCGCCTGGGGCGCGCGCTCACGGTCGTCTTCGCCGGTGACGGCCCGGAGCGCGAGCGGCTGCGCGCGCAAGCCTCCGCCCGCGGCCTCGATGCGCGCTTCCCCGGATGGGTGACGCCGCGGGAGCGCGACGCGTTGCTGCGGCAGGCGGCGACGATCGCAGTTCCCAGCCGCTGGCCGGAACCGTTCGGGCTCGTCGGGCTCGAAGGCGGTGTTTTCGGAACGCCGGCCGTCGCCTTCGATGCCGGCGGCATCGGGGACTGGCTCGTCGACGGCGAGAACGGCCGCCTGATCGATCCCGCGCGCGGACCCGCGGGGTTCGGCGACGCGATCGCGGACATCCTGGCCAGTCCCGCCCTGCACCGGACGCTCGCGAATGGGGCGCGCGCGGCCGCCGCGCGGCTCAGTCTCGACGCCCACGTGCGGACGCTGATGACGGTCCTGCAGCACGCGGCCCTGCCCGTGGCCGCGATCCGGTGACCACATGGCACCTGCTCGCGCCCGAGTACCCGCCGGACTGCGGCGGGGTCGGCGACTACTCGGCAATCCTGGCGGCGGGCCTCGCCGAGGCGGGTGACCGCGTGCACGTCTGGTCGCCGGCCGAGTCGATCGTCGCGCAGCCCCCGAGGGCGACGGGTCAGGGGCCGCACGTCCATCGCCTGCCGGACCGGTTCGGCCGCGCCAGCCGCCGGCGTCTCGCCGGCGCGGTGCGCGACGATCCCGGGATTCTCCTCGTTCAGTACATCCCCGGCGCATTCGGCGCCCTCGGTATGAACCTGCCCTTCTGCCGATGGCTGGCCGGTGCGCGGCGTGAGGGAACCGACGTACGGATCATGTTTCACGAGCCGTTCTTCTACTTCGGCATGGCGCGTCCGTGGCGCAACGGGCTGGCCGTCGTGCAGCGCGCGATGGCGGCGATTCTCCTGCGCGCGGGTACTCGGGTGTATTACCCGACGGAAACCTGGACGCGGCTGCTCGCGCCGTACGGTCCGCAGGGGGCCGTCGACGTGCTGCCGGTTCCGGCGACCATCCCCGCCGACGTGCCGGACGAGGCCGTCGCGGCCGCGCGCGCGCGACGCCGCAGCGATCTCGTGATCGGGCACTTCGGGACCTACGGGAACCATGTCGGCCGGCAGATGGAGGTGGTCCTCCCGGCCATGCTTCGGCGCCTGCCCGCCGCGCGCGCGTTGCTCGTCGGGCGCGGAGGAGAAGCGTTCGCGCGCAGGCTCCCAACCGACGTTCGCGATCGCGTCGATGCCACCGGCCCGCTGCCTGGCGCGGACGCGGCCGCGGCGTTGCGCGCATGCGACCTGCTCGTGCAGCCGTACCCCGACGGCGTGACTACGCGCCGCACGTCCATGATGGCGGCGCTCACGACCGCGCTGCCGGTGATGACGACCATCGGCGCGCTCACGGAACCCGTCTGGGCCCGGACCTCGGCTGTCGCCCTCGCCGCCGATGTGCCGGCCCTCGTCGAGACGGCGGCGCGCCTCGCCGGCGATCCCGCGGCGCGCACGGCACTCGGTGCCCGCGGCCGCGAGCTCTACGACGCGCAGTTCGCGCTCAACGTCACGATCGCGCGGATCCGCCGGTGACCCGGCCCCTCTCGATCCTGCTCGCCGGCGATTACCCCGACGATCCGCGGCTCGGCTCGTCGAAGGTGTCCTCCAAGCTGCGCGAGGAGTTCGAGGCGCTCGGGCACACGTGCGACATCGTCTGGTCCGCGGAGATCGGCGCCCGCCCCGCATGGCGCCAGGTGCGCCAGCTCGTGTCGCCATGGATGGCCGGCCGGGCGATCGCGCGGCGGACAGCCCGCCGGCGATACCACGTCGTCGACGCCGCCAGCGCCGAGGGGCTGTGGCTCGGACTCGAAGGCCTCCTCGGCCTCGACCGGCCCGCGCTCGTCTGCCGGTCGCACGGTCTGGAGCACCGCAACTACGCGCGCATGGTCGCCGACCATTTCGAAGGCGTGCGTGAGAAGTCCTGGGTGCGGCGGCTGTGGTATCCGGCGAGCCGGCTGTCACAAGTGGCGGCGGCCGCGCGTCTCGCCGACGGGATGATTGTGTTGAACGACGCCGATCGCGCCTTCGCGCTGGATCGCGGCTGGCAGCCGCCCGGCCGCGTCGCCGTGGTGCCGCACGGCATCTCGGCCCGCTTCCTCGACGACGCGCCCGGCGTGGACGCGCCGCGGGGGGCAGGGCTGCTGTTCTGCGGCACATGGGACCAGGTGAAAGGGATCACCTATCTGTGCGCCGCGATCGAACGCCTGCACGCGGCGGGCAGCAGTGTACGCCTCACGGTGCTCGGCCCGGGCGCGCCGGCCGGGATGGTCCTCGGGAGCTTCGATCCCTCCGTCCGCCCATACGTGACGGTGATCGATCGGGTGCCCGAGGATCGCGTCATGGCCGAGTATCGCCGTCACGACGTCCTCTTGTGGACGTCCACGTACGAGGGGTTCGGCCTCGTGCTGATCGAGGCGATGAGCCAGGGCCTGCCCGCGGTCGCGACGCCCTCGGGCTGCGCCTCGTCCGTCATCCGCGACAACGAGAACGGCCTGCTGGTGCCGTACCGCGACGCCGGCGCGCTCGTTTCGGCGGTGACGCGCCTCATGGCGGACGATGCGCTGCGGCGCCGCCTCGGTGCCGCGGCACGTCTTGCGGTGTCGGGCATGTCCTGGCGCGCGACCGCGGAGCGAACGATCGCCGTATACGAGTCGGCGGTGGCCGCCAGGTCACGGCGATGACGCGCCGGCTGACCATCGGCATCACGACGAAGAATCGTCCGGCCGCGTTGAGCGCGTGCCTCGGCTCTCTCGATGTGCTGCGGGGACTCGACCCCGAGATTCTCGTCTTCGACGACGGGTCGGATCCGCCGGCGGAGGTCGCGCCGGCCGTCGTGCTGCGCGAGCCCGCGGCGCCCGGCTACATCGTGGGGCGCAACCGGCTGGTGCGGGCGGCATCGGCGCCGGACGTCCTGCTCCTGGACGACGATACGAGAGTGGTCTCGCGCGAAAGCGTGGAACAGGCGCTGCGCGTCTTCGACACCGATCCGCGCATCGCCGCCGTCGCGTTCGCCCAGGCCGAAGCCGACGGGAGCCCGTGGCCCTCGCGTATGCAACCCTCTCCCGCGACGTATCCGTGCATCGTGCCGAGCTTCATCGGCTTTGCGCACCTGCTGCGCCGCGACGTGTTCCTGGCGCTCGGCGGCTACCGCGAGAACTTCATCTATTACGGCGAGGAAAAGGACTTCTGCCTGCGGCTGCTCGACGCCGGATATCGCACGGTGTACCTGCCCGACGCCCTGGTGGCGCACCTGCCCGCCACGGCCGGGCGCAGCCAGACGCGATACCTGCGGTTTGTCGTGCGGAACGATTGTCTGAACGCGCTCGGCAATGACCCGTTGCCGCGGGTGCTGTGGACGGTGCCGGCGCGTTACTTCCTGTACTTCCGCATGCGCCGCGGGTGGCGGATCCACGATCCGTGGGGCTGGCTGTGGATCGCGCGCGAGCTGCTGCAGGAGCTGCCACCCATGATCGTGCGGCGGCGGCCCGTGTCCCATACGACGCTGAGGATCTGGCGCGCGCTACGCCGGTCTCCGGTTCCCTATCAGGAGCCGGCTTGCCGATGACGATTCGCCGCCACGCCTCCCGCGCGGTCGCCGCGCTGCCCTCGTCCGTGAGATGGCGGGTGCACGGAGCCGTCGCGTTCGCCCGCTGGATCCGGCTGTCCGCCTCTGCCCGCCGCAAGCCTTCCGACTCGTATGGGGAGGCGTTCTGGAACGGACAACAGGACGGCGACTGGGGGGCCCTTGCCGCGCTCGTGCTGCGCGTCTGCGCGCCACGCTCGATCGTGGATCTCGGGTGCGGCGACGGGAGACTCCTGGCGGCCATCCGCGCGCTCGACACGAAGGTGGAGACACTCGGCATCGACAGCTCGCCCGCGGCACTGAGCCGGGCCCGCAGCCGCGGGGTGCCCGTCGAGCTGTGGAGTCTCTGGTCCTGGCGCCACAGCGACGAGGAGCGCCTGGCGGCGCGCATCGCCGGGTTCGATGTCGCGGTCTCGCTCGAGACCGCGGAACACCTGCCGCCGTGGTCTGGCTCCAGCTTCACGCGCATCCTGACGCACGCGCGGATCGTCATCTTCTCGGCGGCGCAGCCGGGGCAGGGCGGCACGGTGCACATGAACGAGCGGTCGTTGGGCTATTGGCGAGGGCGGTTTGCCGCGCAAGGGTTTCAGCCGAGCGGCCTGGACGCCGGGTTTCGCGATGCCGTCCGGGCGATGGATCTCCCCTGGTGGTATGCGGCGAACATCCAGGTGTTCGAGCGGAGCGGCCGATGAGGCGCCTCCTCACGATCGGGCACTCGTATGTGATCGGCATGAACCGCCGGCTGGCGCACGAGATGGCGGTGCAATCCGGCGGCGCGTGGGAGGTCACAGCGGTGGCCCCGGCGCGGTACCGCGCCGATCTCGGGCGCATCGCGGTGCAGCCCACCGTCGGGGAAGCGAGCCGGCTGGAAGCGCTCGACGTCGTGCTGGATCGGGTCCCGCATCTCATGTGGTACCGCGACCTTCAGCGGGTCTTCGCCGCGCGATGGGACGTGGTGCACTGCTGGGAGGAGCCCTACATCCTGGCGGCCGCGCAGGTGGCGCGACACACGCCGCGCGACGCGACCCTCGTCATCGCGTCCTTCCAGAATCTCGCGAAGCGCTATCCGTGGCCATTCAGCGCCTTCGAGCGCGGGACCATGAGGCGCGCGAACGCGTGGATCGCGTTCGGCCAGACGGTGCACGAGACGCTGTCGGCCAAACCGGCCTACGCGGACAAGCCGTCGTGTGTGATTCCTCCGGGCGTGGACCTCACAAGGTTCCAGCCCGACGCCGCCGCCCGTCGCGCGACGCTGGATCGCCTGGGCTGGACGGCCGCCGATCGGGTGGTGGGGTTCCTGGGTCGTTTCGTTCCCGAGAAGGGCATCGGCATCCTGCTGGACGCGCTGCGCAACGTGACGACGCCGTGGCGGGCGCTGTTCGTGGGGGGCGGTCCGATGGAAGGGGCGCTGCGCGAGTTCGCGTCGCAGCATCCCGGGCGGGTCCATGTGCAGACGGGCGTGGGACACGACGAGGTGCCGATGTGGCTCAACGCCATGACCCTCCTCTGCGCGCCGAGCCAGACGACGGCCGGATGGCGGGAGCAGTTCGGACGCATGCTGATCGAGGCGATGGCCTGCGGTGTGCCGGTGCTGGTGAGCGACAGCGGTGAGATGCCGTCGGTGGTCGCCACCGCCGGCGTCGTCGTGGCCGAGCGGGACTCGCGGGCATGGTCGCGCGAAATCGATCGGCTGCTCACAGGGGACGCGGCCCTGCGTGAACTGGCCGCGCGCGGGATCGAGCGCGCGCACGCACGCTTCGCCTGGCCGGTGGTCGCCCGCGCGCACCTGGCGTTTTTCGAGGCCCTCCGATCATGACGCGTGCCCGTCTTCGTGTGGCCGTCATCGCGGACTATGCCGAAGAGCGATGGCCGAGCATGGACCTGGTGGCCGACATGCTGATGTTGCACCTGGCGGGCGAGCACGCGGCGACGGTGGACGCGACGCTCATCCGGCCCGTCATGCCGTCGCGCCTGGCGCGGCTCGCGGACGAGCGCGCCGGCGCGCCCCCCGTGATCGATCGGGTGGCGGCGCGGCTGTTCGATTATCCGCGCCTGATCGCGGCGCTGCCCCCCTTCGAGGTGTATCACCTCGTCGACCACAGCTACGCGCACCTCCTGCACGGACTGCCGGCCGGGCGGACGCTCGTCACCTGCCATGACCTCGACGCGTTCCGCTCGGTGCTCCAGCCGGAGGAGGAGCGGCGATCGTGGATCTACCGGTGGATGACGCGCCGGATTCTGTCGGGGCTGCGGCTGGCGGCGCATGTGGCGTGCGACAGCGACGCGACGCGCCGGGCGCTGGTGCGGCTGGCCGGGTTTCCGGAGGAGCGGCTGTCGGTCGTCCCCAACGGCGCCGACACCGGCGGCGATCCGGAAGCGGACGCGGCGGCCGACGTCGAGGCCGCCCGCATGCTCGGGCCGAGGCGCGGCGTCGAGCTGCTGCACGTCGGCAGCACCATTGAGCGCAAGCGCATCGACGTGCTGCTCGACGTCTTTGACGGCGTGCGGAAGATGCGGCCGGACGTCCGCCTGACGCGGGTCGGCGGGCCGTTCACCGCGGCGCAGCGCGTCCGCGCCCGCGACCTGGGTCTGCTCGAGGCGATTTGCGTGCTGCCCTTTGTCGACCGCGCGACGCTTGGCGCGGTGTACCGGCGCAGCGCGCTCGCCGTCCTGCCGTCGGATCGTGAAGGCTTCGGGCTGCCGATCGTCGAAGCGCTCGCCTGCGGCACGCCGATGGTCGCGAGCGACATCCCCGTGCTGCGGGAGACCGGCGGCGGCGCGGTGACCTACTGCCCGGTTGGCGCGCCGGCCGCCTGGGTCGAGACGATCGGGCGGCTCCTGCACGAGCGCGAGACCGACGCAGCGGCGTGGAGGGCGCGGCGGGACGCCGGGCTCGCGCGCGCGGCCGACTTCAGCTGGTCGCGCTACACCGAGGAGGTGGTGGCCCGGTACCGCACGCTCGCCGGGCGCGCCGCCGACGAGGCCTCACTGTGATGCGCGTGCTGCACGTCGGCAAGTTCTATCCCCCGCACGCCGGCGGAATCGAGCGCGTCGTGGAAACGCTCTGCCGGTCGAGCCGCGGGCTCGTGGAGAATCACGTCCTGGTGGCGAACGCCTCGGGCCGGACCGTCGAGGAGGTCGTCGACGGCGTCTACGTGACGAGGGTCGGCACGATCGGGGCTGCCGGTTCCGTGCACATCGCGCCGGCGCTGCCGTGGTGGCTCGGGAAGATTCCCGCGGACCTCATCGTCCTGCACGAGCCCAACCCGTGGGCGCTCCTCTCATATGCGATCGCGCGCCCGGCCGCGCCGCTGTTTGTCTGGTACCACAGCGAGGTCATGCGCTCCGCGCTCCAGTACGCGCTCTTTTACGCGCCGCTCGTGCGCTTCGTCTACGCGCGCGCGCGCCGCATTCTCGTGTCCTCACCCACGCTTGCGCACCACGCGGCGGCCCTGGCGCCGTACCAGGATCGCGTGCGCGTGATCCCGTTCGCGATCGATCCGGCGGCATGGACCATACCAGGCGGCGCGCCGGACGGCCGCGATCCCTTCGTGCTGTTCGCCGGCCGCCACGTCGCCTACAAGGGGGTGGACGTCCTCCTCCGCGCCCTCGAGGGCCGCGCCGCGCGCGCCGTCATCGTCGGCGACGGACCGAAGCGCGGCGAGTGGGAGCGGTTGTCGCGCCAGCTCGGGCTCGCCGGGCGGGTCACGTTCACGGGCGAGGTTGCCGACGCCGAGCTGCGCCGGCTGATGCACGCCTGCGGGGTGCTGGTCCTTCCGTCCGTGACGCAGGCAGAGGCCTTCGGGTACGTGCAGCTCGAGGCCATGGCGGCGGGGAAGCCCGTGATCAGCACCGATGTGCCGAGCGGCGTGTCGTGGGTCAACCAGGACGAGCGCACCGGCGTGATCGTACCGGCCGGCGACGCCGGCGCGCTCGGCGGTGCGATCGATCGACTGACCGGCGACGCCGCGCTGCGCGCACGGTTCGGTGCGGCCGGGCGCGCGCGTATCGAGGAAGAGTTCACGATCGGGCGCCTGCGCGAGCGCCTGCGCCTCGTCTACGAGGAGGCGGCCGTCCTGCCGCCGTGGCCCGCGGAATGCTGAAGCGCGCGTTCGACCTGGCGCTCTCCGCCGCGGGACTCATCGCGTCGGCGCCGTTGTGGGTGGTGTTCGCGGCCGCGATCAGGATGGAAGACGGCGGCCCGGTGTTCTTCCGGCAGGAGCGCGTGGGCCGTGGCGGCCGCGTCTTCATGGCGATCAAGTTCCGCTCGATGCGTCGAAATGCCGAAGAGGGCGTCGGCGCAGTCCAGGCGGCCGAGCACGATCCGCGCGTCACGCGTGCGGGGCGGTTCATGCGCGCGACCGCGATGGACGAGCTGCCGCAGCTGTGGAACATCTTCCGGGGCGACATGAGCTTCGTCGGGCCGCGGGCGCTGCGGCCCGGCGAGATCGAGCACGGGCGCAACGGCGTGGTCGAACGCCTGGAGGACGTTCCCGGCTTTGCGACGCGGGTATCGGTGCGGCCCGGCCTGACCGGCGTCGCGCAGGTCTACGCGCGGCGCGATGTGCCGCGCCGCCACAAATTCAGGTACGACCGGATCTACGTGCGGCGGCGCTCGTGCTGGCTCGACGTTCGATTGATTCTCATCTCGTTTTGGATTAGCGTGCATGGCACATGGGAAGCGCGCGGTCGCAAGTATTGAGGCCGGAACTTGCGTGATGTCGTCGTCATCGGCGCCGGCCCGGCCGGGCTGATCGCCGCCCGGCAACTGGCGCAGCGCGGACATGACGTGGTGGTGCTCGAAGAGCACCCCGACATCGGCGTCCCCACGCACTGTACCGGGCTCCTCGGCCTCGCAGCCTTCTCCGAACTGGACATTCCCCGTCACACCATCCTCGACACCACGCACGCGGCGCGATTTGTCGGTCCCAACGGCAGTTCCGTTCTCGTCGATGCCGATCGCGTCGATGCAGCCATCGTCGATCGCGCGCTCTTCGATCAGGCGCTCGCCGGCTCGTGTCGCGACGCGGGGGTGGATCTCCGCAGCAGCGCGCGCGTCCGTAGCGTGGCGATCGCCGACGATCGCGTGACCGTCACCGCCGACGGCTCGGGCGGCACCGTCGCGGCGCGCGCGTGCATCCTGGCGTGCGGCGCAAACTACCGGTTCAACCGGCAGCTCGGTCTCGGCGTGCCGCGCGCGTACGTGCAGAGCGCGCAGCTCGAGCGATCGTTTGCCGGACCCGATCAGGTCGAGGTGCACCTCGGCCGTACGATCGCGCCCCGCGGCTTCGCCTGGGTCGTGCCGTTCCGCCGCGACGGACAGCCGTTCCAGCGGCTCGGCCTGATGGCCGACGCCCGCGCCGGATCGCTCTTCCGCGCCTTCGCCGGGGATCTGCGGCGTCGCTTCTGTCGTTCCGAGGAGGACGCGTGGCCGGCGCCGCGTCTCAAGATCCTGCCGCTCGGCCCGGTCGCCAAGACCTACGGCGCACGGCTGCTCGCGGTCGGTGACGCGGCCGGGCTCGTCAAGCCCACGACCGGCGGCGGCATCTACTACGGCCTCATCAGCGGACAGTTCGCGGCCGAGACTCTCGACGCGGCGCTCCGCGACGGCGACCTGCGTGAGTCGCGCCTGCGTCAGTACGAGACCCGCTGGCGCGATCGCCTCGGCGCCGAGATCCGGATCGGCCTCGCGTTCCGCCTCCTCGCCTCCCGCCTCAACGACCGCGGCATCGACTCGCTCGTCGAGCTCGCCCGCATCGACGGCATCATCCCGATGCTGCGCCAGACGGCTGACTTCAACTGGCACCGCCAGTCGGCGCTCGCGCTGATGCGCCACGCGCAGTTCCGCCGCATCCTCCTCACCTCCCTCTGGAGCTGACCCGTTCCGACATCCCCCGACGGAAAG